>DATCKS010000461.1:0-3450 GCA_036562265.1 Thermodesulfobacteriota bacterium
GGCCTGGAGCGCGAGAAGGCGGACCTGATCGCCCGCGTGTGCGACGAGGTCCTCGAGGGGCAGCTCGACGACCACTTCCCGCTCGTCGTGTGGCAGACGGGCTCCGGGACGCAGACGAACATGAACGTCAACGAGGTGATCGCGAACCGCGCCGCCGAGCTCACCGGCAACCCTCTCGGCGGCAAGGTCCCGCTGCACCCGAACGACGACGTGAACCGCAGCCAGTCGTCGAACGACACGTTCCCCACGGCCATGCACATCGCCGCCTACGCCAAGCTCGTCGAGCACACGCTGCCGGCGATGCGGCGCCTGCAGGGCGCGCTGGCGGCGAAGGCGCAGGAGTTCGCCGGCATCGTGAAGATCGGCCGCACCCACCTGATGGACGCCACCCCGCTGACGCTCGGCCAGGAGTTCGGCGGCTACGCGACGCAGGTGCAGAAGTCGATCGAGGCGATCGAGAACGCGCTGCCCCACCTCGCGGAGCTGGCCCTGGGCGGCACGGCCGTCGGCACGGGCCTGAACGCGCCCAAGGGCTTCGCCGAGGCCGTGGCGGCCAAGATCGCCGAGCTGACGGGGCACCCGTTCCGCACCGCCGACGACAAGTTCGAGGCCCTGTCGGCGAACGACGCCGTAGTCGAGGCCTCGGGGGCGCTGAAGCGCGCGGCCGTGGCGCTGATGGCCGTGGCCAACAACATCCGGCTGCTCGGCTCCGGCCCGCGCTGCGGCATCGGGGAGATCAGGCTGCCCGAGAACGAGCCCGGCTCGTCGATCATGCCCGGCAAGGTGAACCCGACCCAGGCCGAGGCGATGACGATGGTCTGCGCCCAGGTCATCGGCAACGACACCGCCGTCGCCGTGGCCGGCACGCACGGCCACCTGCAGCTCAACGTCTTCAAGCCGGTGATGATCCACAACCTGCTGACGTCGGCGCAGCTCCTGGGCGACGCGTGCGAGAGCTTCCGCGCCAACTGCGTCGAGGGCATCGAGGCGGACAGGCGGCGCATCCGCATGCACCTCGAGAACTCGCTGATGCTCGTGACGGCCCTGAACACGCGGATCGGCTACTACAAGGCCGCCGAGATCGCGCAGAAGGCGCACCGCGAGGGCACGACCCTGAAGGAGGCCGCGGTCGCCCTCGGCTACCTCACGCCCGAGGAGTTCGACGAGACCGTAGTGCCCGAGAAGATGGTCTGAGGCGCTCCCGGGCGCTGGGCCTTCCGGCCCGAGCGCCGGGCGGAGCACGCGGGGAGCTGCGGACGCGGCCACGTCGAGGGGCGCCGGTCGCGCGGCCGGCGCCCCTCGGTCCCGGGCCTCAGCGCCCGCGGTTGTCGATGACCTCCGCGTCCTCCGGCAGGGCCCTCACCTCCTCGGGGTCGAGGCCCTGGTCGACCGTCAGCTGCTCGGCGTTCAGCTCGGCCACGACGCGGCCCCCCGCCTCCTTGAACACCAGGCGGCGCGGCAGCCAGTCGGACCCGAGGACCCAGGCGTCGACGTCGAGGATCATCGCCTCCCTGTCGCGGTTCGCGAAGGCCAGGCGGTAGAGGGTGCCCTCGGGCCCCTCCTCGACGCCGACCAGCTCGGCCTCGTACCCGGCGAGGATCTCGCCGAGGTCGAGCGAGAGGTTCGCCGTCGCGCCGTCACGGCCGGCGGGGAGCATGCCGCCCAGCGCATCGGGGTCGTCGGCGTCGAAGACCGTGATCTGGTGCGTGAGGAACGAGTAGCTGTACACGGCGTCGCCGTCGAGGACGATCTGGTTGTCGGCGAGGGCGTCCGGCTGGATGATGTACGCGCTCGCCAGGTCCAGCCCCGGGATCACCATGATCTCGATCTCCAGCGGGAACTCGGTGCCGTCGGCGTCGATGACGCGGCCCGTGAGGAGGAACGAGGCGTCCCGCAGCTCCCGGGCGGCCTGAGTCACGTTGTCGAGGATCGCGTCGACCGACGGGGTCTCCTGCGCGGTGGCGAGGCCGGCCAGCAGCAGCACGAGGGCCGCGGCGGCCAGGCGGGGCGAGTGTGGACGGGTGGCTCGCATGGGCCACAACTTAGCCGACCGCCGGGCGCCGCGACGCCGTCCCGAGACGCGGGAGGGGCAGGATGAAGGAGCCGTTATGGACTACATAACGAGGACATCGGGGCCGGTGCTAGCCTCCATCGCAGAAAGGAGGCAGGCCATGCTCAAGCGACTGTTAGGCCTAGCCTTGCTCTTCGCTTCGGCCGCGTCGGCACAGATCGTGGTCAGCCCGCAGTCGATCGTCGTCAACCCGCGCCCGAGCTTCGGCGTGGACGTCTGGCTCGACCGCGACCCCTCGGGCGATGGGACCCCCTCCTACCAGGTCGGCGAGGAGGTGCGGATCTCCGTCCGCCCCGCCGAGGACGCCTACGTCTACGTGTTCGACGTCAAGCCGAACGGCGAGGTCACGCAGATCTTCCCGAACCGCTTCGACGACGACAACTTCGTGCGGGGCGGCAGGACCGTGACGCTCCCGCCCGCCGGCGCGCGCTACGTGTTCAACATCGCGCCGCCGCGCGGTCTCTCGAAGGTCATCGCCGTCGCCAGCCGCACGCCGCTCGACACCAGGCAGCTCGCGCGCTTCGACGACGAGAACGCCTTCTTCGCCCACAGCAACATCGGCGAGGAGGGGTTCGTCCAGGGCTTCCGCATCATCGTCAACCCGCTCCCGCAGGCCGACTGGGTCACCGACACCGCGCTCTACTACGTCGGCGACAGGCCGTCCACGCCGGCGTTCGGCACGCTCCAGCTCCGCTCGAACCCCAGCGGGGCCGAGGCCTACGTCGACGGCAGCTTCGTGGGCTACACGCCGGTGAGCTTCGGCACCAGGCCGGGCCGCCACGAGGTCCGCTTCGTCCTATCCGGCTACGAGGAGTTCGTGACCACGGTGAACGTCTCGCCCGGGCGCACCGAGCCGGTCACGGCCGAGCTGCGGCGGCGCGTGCGGGCCGGGACGGCCAGCTTCTCGAGCTCGCCGCGCGGCGCGGACGTCTACGTCGACGGCCGCTACGTCGGCACCACCCCGACGGGCCCGATCCGCTTCGAGCCCGGCCGCTACGAGGCCACCTTCCAGCTCGACGGCTACCAGAGCCAGACCGTGAGCTTCCGCGTGGAGCAGGACCGCGGTACCGCCGTCGAGGCGACGATGCGCGCCATGAGCGCGGTGCTGGTGATCCAGGCGAACGTCGGCGGCGCCACTGTGTTCATCGACGGCTCCTACGCCGGCAACATCCCGAGCGGCTCGGGCCGCCTCGAGCTCCGCGACGTCCAGCCGGGCCGCCACGAGGTCGTCGTGATGGCGCCCCGCTACTCCACCTACGTGACGACGGTGACGATCGAGCCCGGCCGCACGGTCGAACTGAACGTGAGGCAGTCGCGCTTCTGAGGCCTGCCATCTGCGTCCTGGACGACGGAGCCCGCGCCCCAGCGGGCTCCGTCAC
>DATCKS010000462.1:0-3385 GCA_036562265.1 Thermodesulfobacteriota bacterium
CCGCCTGTCCGGCCTCGAGGCGGTCGTCGGCCGCCGGACCGCCGCAGGCCCCGACCGTTCCGCGGAACTGCGCGAGCCCGGCGCGGAGGAGTTCGAGGTTCACGAAGCTCTCGCCGGGCACGACCACGTACGCGGCCACCCCGTCCCCGGGGACCGGCTGCCCCGGGGGAGGCGTCTCGCAGACCGTCACCTCGACGGCGCGATCCCCGACGAGGGCGTCCAGGTAGGCCCGCGACTCCACGGCGCAGGCCTCGCCCTCCTCGGGCGCGTCGATCCCGAGGAGCGCCACCTCGCGCCCGTCGTCGAGCCGGAGCGTCTCGCCGTCGATCACCTGCGAGACGCGCGCCCGCTCGCCGCCTTCCGGGTGGAACGGGTCCTCCGGCTCGCCGCTCGGGCCGCCGGGCAGCGAGTCCCCGCCTCCACATGCGGCGGCGAAACCGGCGGCGAGGGCGATGAGGAGCGTTCGAACGCGGCGGCCCATGCCCGGTGCGCGTGCTCGGGGCGTGCCGCGCTCGCGGGAGAGCCGCACCGGGAGGGGCTCCCGGGCGAGACGGCCGCCTTTGCGCTAAGTTCAGGACCATGAGGATCGCCATCATGGGGAGCGGCGGCGTCGGGGGCTACGTCGGCGCACGCCTTGCGAAGGCGGGTCACGATGTGCGCTTCATCGCGCGCGGCGCACATCTCGAGGCGATGCGCGAGGCGGGGCTCGTGGTGGAGAGCCCGAGGGGCCGGGTCCACCTCCAGCCGGCCGAGGTCACCGACGACCCGGCCACCGTCGGCCCGGTCGACCTGGTCGTCTTCGCCGTCAAGCTGTGGGGGTCGGAGGCGGCGGCCCGCCAGATCCTGCCGATGCTCGGACCGGAGACGGCCGTCGTCACCTTCCAGAACGGGGTCGAGGCGAACGACCTGCTCGGCGGGATCGTCGGCCGGGAGCGCCTCGTGGGCGGCGTCTGCTACATCGCCACCGTCATCGAGCGCCCTGGCGTCATCCGCCACACGGGGCAGATGGCGCGCTTCGTCATGGGGGAGTTCGGCGGCGGCCGCACGAAGCGAATGGAGGCGATCGAGGCGGCCTTCCGGCAGGCGGAGGGCCTCGACTTCGAGGTCAGCGCCGACATCGAGGCGGCCATCTGGCAGAAGTTCGTCTTCCTCACGGCGCTCGCGGCGCTCACCGCGATGACGCGCAAGCCGATCGGGCCGCTCCGCGAGGATCCGGATACGCGGGCGTTCTTCCTCGACCTGATGCGCGAGGTGGTGGCGGTGGGGCGGGCCAGGGGCGTGCGTCTCGACCCGAACTTCGCCGACGAGCGGCTCGCCTTCGCCGACACGCTGCCGGCCGAGATGAAGGCCTCGATGGCGCACGACCTCGAGCGCGGCAACCCGCTCGAGGTCCACTGGCTCTCCGGCGCCGTCGTTCGCCTCGGCGCCGAAGTCGGCGTGCCGACCCCGGCCAACCGCGCCGCCTACGTCGCGCTCAAGCTCCACGCCGGCGGGCAGGGGCGATGACCCCCCCGCTCACCATCCGCGACCTCAGGACGCGAGCGGTGCGCGTCCCGATGCGGCGGCCGCTCGGCACGTCGCGCGGCGTGGTGCGCGAGGCGCCGCTCGTCCTGGTCGACCTCGACACCGACCAGGGCGTCACCGGTCACGCGTACCTCTGGGCCTACACGGACAACGGCGCCCGGGCGCTCTGCATCCTCGTGGCCGAGGTCCTCTCGATGGTGCGCGGCGACCAGGTGGCGCCGGCGGTGCTGCACCGGAAGGTCTCCGCGCGCTTCACCCTGATCGGTCGCGAGGGGCTGCCGCAGATGGCGCTCTCGGCGCTCGACGTCGCCGCGTGGGACGCGCTCGCGCGCGCGGCGGGGCTGCCGCTCGTGCGGATGCTCGGCGGCGAGGTCCGGCCGGTGCCGGCGTACAACAGCAACGGACTCGGACTCGTCGGCCCGGAGGCCGCGGCGGCCGAGGCGCAGGAGATCGTCGGCGAGGGCTTCCGGGCGATCAAGCTCAGGCTCGGCTACCCGACGCTCGCCGAGGATCTCGCGGCGGTGCGGGCCGTCATGCGCGCCGTGCCGGCCGGCACGCGCGTCCTCATCGACTACAACCAGGCGCTCTCGGTCGCCGAGGCGCTCCACCGCGGCCGCGCGCTCGACGGAGAGGGGGTCGCCTGGATCGAGGAGCCGGTCCGCCACGACGACTACCTCGGCTGCGCGCGGGTCGCCCGGGAAGTGGCGACGCCGATCCAGATCGGCGAGAACTTCATCGGCACGCACCAGATGGCCGCGGCCATCGAGGCGGAGGCGTCGGACTTCGTCATGCCCGACCTCGCGCGCATCGGCGGCGTCACCGGCTGGCTCCGCGCGGCCGGCCTCGCCGAGGCGGCCGGCCTCGAGATGTCGTCGCACCTCTTCCCGGAAGTGAGCGCGCACCTCCTCGCGGTCACGCCGACGGCGCACTTCCTCGAGTACGTCGACTGGGCGGCGCCGATCCTGAAGGAGCCGCTGCGGGTCGAGGAGGGCATGGCCGAGATCCCCGACCGTCCCGGCACCGGGATCGAGTGGAACGAGGACGCCGTCCGGCGCTACGCGCTCGAATGACGGTCCCGCTCTCGGGCATCGTCCTCCTCGCCGTCCTCACCCTCGGCTACGGCGGCAACTGGGTGGCGATGAAGGCGGCGGTGGCCGAGATCCCGGTCTGGACCTTCCGGAGCGTCTGCCTCGTCGTCGGAGGGGCGATCCTGCTCGCCGGCGCCCGCCTGCGCGGACTCTCGCTCGCCATCCCGACCGGCGATCGCGGCCCGCTCCTCCGGGCGGCGCTCCTCAACGTCACCGGCTGGCAGGTCTGCTCCGCGTACGGCCTCGTGCTCATGGAGGCGGGGCGCGCCTCCATCGTCGGCTACACGATGCCGTTCTGGGCGGTGCTCTTCGACCGCGTCCTCCACGGCGCGCCGGTGTCGCGGCCGACGGCGGCTGCGCTCGTCCTCGGCATGGCCGGCCTCGCGGCCCTCGTCGGTCCCGACGTCGTCCGCCTCGCGGCGGCGCCGATCGGCGCCCTCTTCATGCTCGCGGCGGCCGCCGCATGGGGGGCGGGGACCGTCGTCCTCCAGCGCCACCGCTTTACCATGCCGACGGCGACCCTCACGGCCTGGCAGATCGTCCTCGGCAGCCTGACGGTCACGGCGGGAGCGCTCCTCCTCGAGCGACGCGCGCTGCCGCGCGACCTCTCGGCCGCGGCGGCGTCGGGGCTCGCCTACGCGACGCTCGTGGGGATCGTCGTCTGCCACTACCTCTGGTTCCACCTCGTGCGGGTGCTCCCCCCCTCGGTGGCCGCCATCGGCGTGATCGGGGTGCCGGTCGTCGGCGTGCTCTCGAGCGCCCTCGTCCTCGGC
>DATCKS010000464.1:0-5366 GCA_036562265.1 Thermodesulfobacteriota bacterium
CCTCGCGGGACCGCCGCCGCGCCCGCCGCTCCCGGCAGGCGCGGCGCTCTACCCCGTACTGACCCGCGACTACTACGGGTGGTGAGCGGCGGCCACCTCCTGCCGCCTGAGCGCCCTCGCGTCGACGACGAGTTCCCCCGCCGTGCCGTCGGCGAGGACGGCGAAGATGCGAACGCCGTCGCGGCTCGCCTCGTCGAGGAGGTGCGGCGGGATCTGCGAGCCGAAGCCGGCCTCGAGGAACGTCGACGCCCCGTACCGCTCGACGACGTCCTGCCTCGCGCGGCCGGTTCCGGTCGCAAGCCCGAAGGTGCGCCCCACGAAGACGAGCACGGCGGCGGCCGGCCGCTCGCGTGCGAGATCGACCGCCCAGCCTCTCACCACGAGCCCGCCGTCTCGGACAAGGAGGCGCGCCTGTCCGACCTCGACGCCGGGCCGGATCGGGATGACCCGGCCGTCCGAGCGGACGATCCGCTCCCCGTCCGGGCCGGCGACGAGGGTGTAGGTGCGCGGCGCGCCTCCCCCGACCGTCGCGAGCCGAGGCGCATCGACCGGACCCGACAGCGCGAACACCTCGACCTCGTTGTAGCCGTCCCTGAGGGCCGATTCCGGCACCAGCGCGGCGAACCGGGCACGTCCCCGGCGCCAGGGAGCGGTCCGGGTGACGGCCGCGACCCGCCCGTTGAGCGCCACCGCCAGATGCGCCACGTCGCCGTCCGGTCGCGCTCCGACGAGCCACCCTTTCACGTTCGCTGGCACCTCGCGGCCGTCCGTGTCGACCTCGGCGTAGGCGTCCGCCCAGTCGAGTTCCATGGCGAGGTCCACCCGGTCGGCCACCGGGAGCTCGTCGACCGGGCGGCCGATCAGCGACGCGTACCGGCCGATCCGGTAGAGCGGGCCGAGGTCCTCCCCGGTCCCGAAGAGGCGGTGAACCCTCGCGACGCTCGCGGCGACGCCCGGGACCGTCCGGCCGAAGACGAGGGGCGGCTCGCCGTGCGGGTGCATGACGACCTTGCGCGACGGCTCCGGGATCGCGGGGTCGACGGCCGAGACGCCGTCGACCGGCCAGGGGAGGTCGACGTCGAGCAGGTCGGCGATCGTCGGCAGGATGTCCACCGACTGGACGTTGCGGTCGCTCACGACGCCGCGAGGCCCTCTCGGGGCCTTGATGATGAGCGGAACCATCATGATGTCCGCGGCGTTGCTCCGCGTGGGGAGCCGGCGATACTCGCCCGGCCGGAAGCTGACCCCGTGGTCCGCCGTCACGACGATCAGCGCGCGCTCGTAGAGCCCCTCGCGCTTGAGTCGCTCGACGACCCGCCCCACCGCACGGTCCACCGCGCCGACCTGCAGGAGGTAGCGCTGGAGGGCCTGCGTCACGAGCCACTCGTCGTCCGCCCAGACGCCCTGGATCGGATCGAGCCCTTCGACGTGCCCGGCGTCGCCCCGTCCCTCGTACATGCGGCCCGAGGGGAAATAGCGCCACGGCACGTGCGGCAGCACCAGATGCGCGAAGAAGAGGCCCGGCTCCGGCCCGTCGGTGATCCGCGCCATCCACTCCTCGAGCCGGTCGAGCGGGGCCATCCGCTCGTCCTTCTCGCGCTTCCCCTCCCCGGCGAAACTTCCCCACGCGGCCGTCACGGCCGGCAGGTCCCGCGTGAGGTCCGGGGTGAGCGCGACGTGCAGGAAGACGACGCCGAGGTCGGTCGCGAGCGCCTCGAGGCGCCGCCAGAGCGGCTGCCGTCTGATCTCGCAGAGCGCCTCGGGGCAGAGGCTCGAGATCGTCTCGAGCACCTCGAGGCGATACGTGGCGCCGAGGAGCGTGAAGAGGTTCTGCGGGTGGGTCGCGTAGTTCGGCAGCGCCTTCCCCGAGGGGTCCGGCATGCGGCCGGTGAGGATCGCGGGCACGGCCTGAGTCGTTGCCGGACTCACGGTCGTCGCGTTCCGGAACCAGATGCCGTCGCGGGCCAGCGCCGCGAGGTTCGGATACCGGCCGGCGTCGAGCCGCCCCGTCTCGTCGGTGAGCCAGGCCCCGTTGAACTCGTCGAAGACGAGCATCACGATCGGGTCGGTCGCCTGGACTCTCGGGAACCCGGCGAGCGGGTCGGGCGGCTCGAGGATCAGGGACCTCACCTGGAACAGGAACAGCCCGGCGAAGAGCAGAGGGGTCGGCGCCAGGACGAGACACACCTGCGCGAGCGGCGCCGCGCGGCGGAGGGCGAGGGGAAGGACGACGCCGACGACGAGGGCGGCCGTGACGGTGACCGGCACGGGGAGCGCCGGGAGCCGCGAGAGCCCCTGGAGCGCGAGGACGGTCCCGAGGAGCCCGACCAGGAGCGCGTGCAGGAGGGCCTGCGCGCGGGCGTGGAGCCGACGGGCCCCTTCCTCGAGCAGGACGAGGAGACCAGGCGCGACGAACGCGAGGATCACCGCCAGGAGCACGAGGTCGATCGGCTCGGAACGTCGGACCGCGAAGAAGGTCGGCTGCCGGCCGAGCAGGTCGAAGAGCGGTTGCGCGACCGCGAAGTTCCAGAGGACCAGGAGCTGGGCGGCATCGGCGAGCCGGCTCCTCGAAGTCGTCGTCGTGCTCATCGCCTCCTCACGCGTCCACACGTCCGGTTCTCCACCCGCGCGCCACGTGGTCGATCGTGCGCGCCGGGGCCCGGCGTCGGGCCCCCTCGCCTCTCGTCATCGCGGCCGGCCGCGCCCGTAGTAGAGGATGCGCGTCCCCGAGGCGAGGACCTCCCGGCCCTCGACCGCGAACCTGGCCTCGAGCGCCCGCTCGAACGGCTCGACGTCGTAGTCCCGGTAGCGGTCGTCCTTGTTCATGAGGAGACGGCCGACCATCGGGTCGTCGCGGGTCACGAACTCGATCACGACGTCGCCGCCGAGGTCGGCGAGCCAGTCGACGAACTCCGCGAGCGGCACGTTGCCGCCGAGGACGACGTGGTGGATCAACGCCAGGCAGAGGACGAGGTCCGGCCGGCCTCGCGCGGCGAGCGGCTTGCGCTCGAGGCCGCGCCACCCGAGCCCGGGCGACGCGTCGATCAGGTCCACGACGAGCGGCAGGATGCGCGGGTGCCCCTCCCCCCGGAGCGCCTGGTAGAGGCGCTCGACGGCCAGGTGGTCGCTGTCCATGGCGACGACGTACGCCCCCGTCTCCGCGGCGAGCCGCGCGAACCGGCCGGTGTTGCAGCCGAGATCCCAGACGAGCCGGCGAGGGCGAGCGCGCGCCGCCTCCGACACGAACGCCGCCTTGCGGGCATGGTCGGGCTCGGTGTAGCCGTGCGTCCGGTCGTACTCGGACCAGGTCGAGCGCGACCGGCGCCAGGTGAGCCCGCGGATCGTCCGCGCGAGCCGGCGGACGTTGGCCGCGATCGCCGCCCGGCTGAACTCGGCCGACCGGATCGCATCGCGCACCGCAGCGCCGCCGAAGCGCGCCTGGAGCCGCGCCTGGAGCCACACGTGGAGGAGCACGGCCGGCCGGAGGCGGTCGAGCCCGCCGAGGAGGCGGGAGGCGACCTCGGCCGGGATGCCGTCGAGGCGCCCGCGGAGCCAGGGCTGGAACGGCACGTCCCGGAGCGCCTGCACGAGGAGCGGGTAGAGGAACATCTCGCAGAACTGCCGGTACCCCACCCAGACGTCGCCCGGCTCGAGCCGCTCGAAGGAGCCGACGTCGATGAAGACCGGGCGAGCCCCGACCCACTGGACGTTGTAGGGCGAGGCGTCCTTGAGCGTCATCCCCTCGTCCAGCGCCTCGAGGAGGAGGTCGAGGTGGAGGAGCGCCGCGTCCCTGAGCATCCCGAAGGACCACTCGTACGGGTACGACACGAAGGGGACCGCCTCGTGTCGCAGGACCGCCCGCCAGTCGCCCGGCGGCAGCCCGGCGGCGGCGCCGGCCATCCGTTCGGTCCGGACGACCCGCCCCTCGCGCACGGCGCGCGCGAAGAACGCCGTCGCCTCGAGCGCCTCCCAGTCGGCCAGCGCCTCGGGGCCGAGGGCGCGCAGGATCCGGTCCCCCTCGACGAGGACCCGGCTCGACCGATCCCGGTACGAGCCGGGCTCGAACGCGACGGTCACGTCAGGGCCTGCCCTTCTCCGTGCGGCCGAGGCCGACGAGCGCCTTGAGCTTCTGCCAGTAGAGCTTCACCAGCACGACGAAACCGGCCACGCCCCCCAGGACGAGTTGCAGGAGCATGCTGCCGCTGCCCGGATCGAGGTAGGCGTGCGCCGGCGCCGCCGTCAGGACGACGAGGAGTCCGGCCGCCGCGATCGTGGTGGTTCTCCGCATGGGATGGTCCCTCCGTGAGCCGCTCACAGGGTCATGTCGATCCGTTTGAGCCAGAGCGCGAGCCCGCACGCCGTAAGGAGGAGCACGAGGAGCAGCACGAGCGCCCCCTCCTCGGTCGGCACGTACGTGAGCGCGACGCCGCTTGCGCCGAGGACGACGCCGGCGGCGTAGTTGGCCGCCACGGTCTGCCGCGTGGTGAGGCGCCACTTCCTGAGGCGCAGGGCGACGTGGTCGGGGCTCCCCAGCATGACCGGCAACCCGCGCATCTGGCGGACGTGCATCACGAACAGCATGTCGAAGAGCGGCACGCCGAGAATGACGACCGGCGCGAGGGCCGCGGTGACGGTCCGCTCGGTGACGCTGTTGTTGATGGCGAGGGCGCCGAGGAGCAGCCCCACGAGCTGGCTCCCCGTGTCGCCGAGGTAGATGCGCGCCGGCTCGGCGTTGTAGCGCAGGAAGCCGACCAGGGCGCCGGCCAGCGCGAGGCACATGATGGAGGGGACCGGCCGGCCGGCCGCCGTCGTGAGGGCGAACATGGCGACCGCGGCCACGGCCCCCACCCCGGCCGAGAGGCCGTCCATCACGTCGATCAGGTTGAAGGCGTTCGTCGTCGCGAGGAGCCAGAGGAGCGTGAGCGGCAGGGCGAGCCAGATCGGGACGAAGGCGAGCTTGACGTAGACCCCGGAGCGGATCAGCACCGCGCAGGCCAGCGTCTGGCCGGCGAGCTTCACCCAGGGCGAGAGCGCCCCCAGGTCGTCGACGAGGCCGAAGACCACGATCAGGCCCGAGGCGAGCAGGAGGCCCAGGACCTCGTGGCCCCGGCTGAGGTCGATCGTCAGCGCGACCGAGACGAGGAACGCCACGTAGACGGCGAGCCCGCCGAGGTACGGCACCGGCTCGCGCTGGCGCTTGAGGCGGCCGTCGGGTCGATCGACGAAGCCGATCCGGATCGCCGCCTCGCGCACCCGCGGCACGAGCCAGAGCGAGAGCGCGAGCGCGATGGCGAAGGCGAGGACCGCGCGCGTCATCGGGCCGCCGACCGATAGAGCGCCGCAACCCGCGGCGCCCAGACCTCGAG
>DATCKS010000465.1:0-9071 GCA_036562265.1 Thermodesulfobacteriota bacterium
GTCGAGGTCCGTGCGTCCGAACCAGGTGCGGCTTCTCAGGGCACGCGTCGTCACGCGCACCTCCGTCGGCAAGAGCGGCTTTCGGTCGCGGCGCCCTCCCGAGCGGCGTGGGGGGCGCGAGAAGCTCCAACGGGCGTGCAACAGCCGGATCTGCCGCCGAGGCTATCACGGGGGGGCGGGGGTGTAAAGAGCCGCCCCGTCCGGCGCCGGCCTAGCGGCCGCGCGCGGCGAGGGCGTCTGCGGGACGGGTCGCGCCGACGAGGCGGCCGTGCACGTCGCCGAAGCCGATGTACTGCTCGACGGCGCCGCGAAGCGGGACGAGATCGGGCGAGAGCCAGGCGAAGGCCTCTCCCTCGCGCCCGAAGATCGCCTTCGGGATCCTGGCGGCGATGACGAAGCCGCCCTCGCCGAAGTCGAACTTCCGGCGCGCCTCGGCCTCCTCGGCGCCGGCGAGCACCCGGATCGCGAAGCTCCCGACGCCTTCGAGCGGGAGGGTCTCGATCTCGTAGCGCCGTCCCCGCTCGATCGGCCCGTAGGCGCCGGCCCGGAGGTTGTAGAGGGCGGCCAGCATGTCGTCGTAGCGGCGGCCGGGCTGCATCGGCTCGCGCCCCGTCTCGACGACGGCGCCGTCGCGCTCGACGGTCCAGGTGACGAGCCCCCTCGCCGGGTCGATCGACGTCGTCCTCACCTCGCGGTGACCCCCGTCGGTCAGGTCCATCACGAAGCGGCGCGTGCACCACCGCCGCCCCTCCTCGCACGGGACCAGGGAGGACGTGTAGACGTGACGGCGTCTGTTCAGCCAGCCGACGAAGCCTTTGGTCTCGATGGTGGCGCGCGCCACGTAACGGCCGCCCCACGTCCCGGCGTCGCCGTCCGCGAGCGACGCGCCGGAGCCGGCGGCCGGTGCGGGCTCGAGGGTCAGACGACTCGCGGCCGCCCGGGAGAAGAAGAGGACGGAGACGTCGTAGTCGAGCCGCTCGCCCGAGAACCACGCGACGATCGGCAGGAGGGGCCGCGCCTCCCGGTCGGCCCGGGCATGCGCGGCGCCGCCCGAGGCCGCCCCGGGCGAGGCCGCCCCGAGAAGGAGCAGCACGAAGCTGCCGATCCACCCCACGAGCCCGATACGCCGCCTGGTCACGTCGTCACCTCCATGCTCGGCGAGCACGAGGGCAAGCGCGGTGCCAGCGGCGCCTCGCCGGCCGGCGGCCCGACGATCGCGTGTGCGGACGAAGGGTTGGACGACGCGGCCGCCGGGGCGCGGCGGTCGGGGCGGGCCGCGCCGTCTCGCGTCGTCCGCGATCGGAACGGTGACGGGCGCAGGATGGAACAGGGGCGCTGCGGAGACGCGCGGGGGCTGCCCTAGTTCACGAGGAAGCCGCCGTCGATGACGAGGCTCTGGCCGGTGATGTACCCGGCTTCGTCGGAGCAGAGAAAGGCCCCCGCCTCGCCGATGTCGTCCGGCTCGCCCCAGCGGCCGGCCGGGATGCGGCGCGTGATCGCCTCGTCGAGGGCGGGGTTCCGCTGGACGGCCGCCGTGAACTCGGTCCGCGTGTAGCCCGGGCAGATCGCGTTCACCGTCACGCCGGCCGCCGCCCACTCCTTCGCGAGGCCGCGCGTGAGGCCGAGGAGCGCCGCCTTGCTCGTGGTGTACGCCGTGATGGGCACCCCCGGCAGGCCGCCGTGGAAGGACATGATGGACGCCACGAAGACGATGCGGCCCCACCGGCGCGGGAGCATGTGACGCGCCGCCGCCTGGGCGGCCACGAACGCCGCCTCGACGTTGAGCCGCTGCACCTGCCGCCACTCCTCGAGCGTGAACTCGAGCGCCGGTTTCCTGATGTTCATGCCGGCGGAGTGGACCAGGATGTCGATCCGCCCGTAGTGCGCCACCGTCCGCTCGACCGCCGCCGCGGGGTCGTCGACGGCGAGATCGGTCGGCACGGCCAGCGCCTCGATCCCGGCGCGCCGGATCGCGTCCACGGCCGGCCCGGGGTCGCGGTTGGCGATGGCCAGCCGCACGCCTCGCGCTGCCAGCCGCTCCGCGATCGCCCTGCCGATCCCCCGCGACCCCCCGGTCACGAGCGCCACGCGCTCCCGCATCTCCGCCATGTCGTCCACCTCCCCTCGTGCCAGGCGACTAAGGGTAGCGCGCCGCCCGGCGTTGTTGACAGCGGTCGGGCACGGGCATAACAATGCTTTAGTGGCTACAGAACATAGTTCGTCACGAAGGAGGCTGTGATGCGACACGTCACCAGGCGCACGGTCCTCGGGTGGGGCGCCGGCCTTGCCGGGGCGAGCCTCGGCAGCCGGATCTTCGCCACGCGCGCCCACGCCCAGGGGATGGCCCAGGGGCCGTTCAAGCCCGAACCGGGCGCGAATCTGCGGCTACTCCGGTGGTCGGGCTTCGTCAAGTCGGACGAGGAAGTCTGGAACGCCCACACGAAGAAGTTCACCGATCAGACCGGCGTCGGGGTGACGGTCGAGTACATCACGTGGGAGGACGTGCGGCCCAAGGCGGCGCTCGCGGCCAACCTCGGCTCCGGCCCGGACATCGTCATGGGCTGGTACGACGACCCGCACATCTACCCGAACAGCCTCGTCGACGTGTCGGACGTCGCCGAGGGGCTCGGCCAGCGGCTCGGCGGGTGGTACGACGTGGCGCGCACCTACGGCTACAGCGAGGCGCAGAAGCGCTGGATCGCGGTCCCCATCGGCTCGCCGATCGGCTGCCTCAACTACCGCGTCTCCTGGATGAAGGAGGCCGGCTTCGACAAGTTCCCCGACGACCTCGACGGCTTCATGCGGCTCGCGAAGGGGCTCAAGGCGAGGAACCACCCCATCGGGTTCCCGCTCGGCCGGGCGGTCGGCGACGGCAACGTGTGGACCCACTGGCTGCTCTGGAGCTTCGGGGGCAAGGCGGTCGAGGCCGACACGAAGACGATCGCCATCAATCAGCAGCCGACCTGGGACGCCCTCGAGTACGCGAAGGAGCTGTACGAGCAGTTCGCGCCGGGCGCCGGGTCGTGGCTCGACCCGAACAACAACCGCGCGTTCCTCGCGGGGGAGATCTCGGTCACCAACAACGGCATCAGCATCTACTACTCGGCCAAGAAGGACTTCCCGCAGATCGCCGAGGACATGGACCACGCGCCGTTCCCGAAGGGGAAGAGCGGCCGGCACACCGAGCTGCACCTCTTCACGCAGGCGTTCATCTTCAAGCACTCGGCCTACCCCAACGCGGCCAAGGCGTACATCGACTTCATGCTCGACGCCGCGCAGGCCGACCCGTGGGTCGAGGCGATGAACGGCTACGTCACGCCGGCGCTCAAGGCGTTCAAGAACAACCCCGTCTGGACCAGGGACCCGAAGGCGACGCCGTTCCGCGACGGGCTCGACCGGGCGCTCCACAACGGCTACGCCGGCGCGCCGGGCCAGAAGGCGGCCGCGGCGCTCGCGGAGTTCATCGTCGTCGACATGTTCGCCGACGCCACGGCGAACGGGATGAGCGCGAAGGACGCCGCCCGGCGGGCCGAGACGCGGCTGCGCCGGATCTACCGCTAGCGGCCGGACCCTCCATCGGCCTCGCGGGTGGCGGGGCCGATGGTTACCCCGGCGCGGGGGGACGGCCTGAAGGCCGTCCCCCCGCGCATGTTCGGAGGCGACACGAGTGAAGCCGGGGTTCGTGGTGCGGGTATCGGGCGGCGTCGACCGACGCGGGTGGCTCGGGCCCTTGCTCATGACGCCGACCGTCGTGCTCCTGGGCGGGTTTCTCGCCTATCCGCTCGTGCTCGGCGTCTGGCTCGGGTTCAAGGACAGCACCATCGGCTCGCCCGGGGTCTTCGTCGGGCTCGAGAACTACCAGTACCTCCTCACCGATCCGGTCTTCAGGGTCACCGCCTTCAACACCGCCCTGTACACCGGCGTGACGGTCGTCTTCAAGCTCGCGCTCGGGCTCTGGCTCGCGATCCTCTTGAATCAGAAGTTCGCGGGGTACCGCTTCTGGCGGTCGGTGTTGCTCCTGCCCTACATCGTGCCGACCGTGCTCTCGGCCTTCGCCTGGTGGTGGATCCTCGACCCGAGCTTCAGCTTCATCAACTGGAGCCTCCTCAGGCTCGGCATCCTCGATCGCGGCATCAACTTCCTCGGCGACGCCTGGCCCGCCCGCTGGTCGCTGATCGTCGCGAACATCTGGCGGGGGATCCCCTTCTTCACGGTGGGGTACCTGGCGGGGCTCGCCGCGATCCCGAAGGACCTCTACGAGGCGGCGGAGATCGACGGCGCCTCGAAGTGGCAGCAGTTCTGGAGCATCACGTGGGTGCTCCTGATCCCGCTCACGACGATCCTGACGGTCTTCTCGACGATCTTCACCTTCACCGACTTCCAGCTCATCTGGACGATCACGCGCGGGGGGCCGGCCAACGCGACGCACCTCTTCGTCACGCTCGCCTACCAGCGGGCGATCCCGGGCGGGTCGATGAGCGAGGGGGCGGCGATCGCCGGCTTCACGCTGCCGCTCCTCCTGATCCTCGCATGGGCAGCCCTTCGGGCGCTGCGGAGGCAGACGTGACATGACCGCCCGCCGCTGGCTCACGCTCTACGTACCGCTCGGCGCCTTCGTCGTGTTCCTGCTGTTCCCGTTCTACTGGATGCTGCTCACGTCGCTCAAGCCGAACAACGAGCTGGTGAGCGTGACGGCCAACCCCTTCATCGTCGTGAACCCGACGCTCGAGCACATCCGGTACCTGCTCACCCAGACGCGCTACCCGCGCTGGTTCTGGAACACCATGTTCGTCTCCGTCGGGGCGACGGTCGTGAGCGTCGCCGCGAGCTACCTCGCCGCGTACGCGATCGCCCGCGTCCGCTTCCGCGGCGACGAGACGATCGGCATCGGGATCTACATGGCGTACCTGATCCCGCCGGCCATCCTGTTCATTCCGCTGGCCGACATCCTGCTCAAGCTCGGCATGTTCAACCGCCTCTGGTCGCTGATCCCGGTGTACACGACGTTCCTGATCCCGTTCTCCACGTGGCTCCTCATCGGCTACCTGAAGACCATCCCGAAGGAGCTGGAAGAGGCGGCCTACGTGGACGGCGCGGGGCGGCTCCGGATCATGACGACCATCGTCCTGCCGCTCAGCGTGCCGGGGCTCATCTCGGCGGTGATCTTTTGCTTCACGCTCTCCTGGAACGAGTACCTCTACGCCCTCGTCTTCATGTCCTCGCCCGAACTCAAGACCGTTCCGGTCGGCCTCGCGACGGAACTCGTCCGCGGGGACCTCTACCAGTGGGGGCCGCTCATGGCCGGCGCCCTGCTCGGCTGCCTGCCGGTCGTCATCCTCTACTTCTTCTTCGTCGAGTACTACGTCGCCGGGCTGTCCGGTGCACTGAAGGACTAGGGGGGAAGCTGTCATGCGCTCGTCGCTCCACAGGACTCTCGTCGGAGGCCTCGTCGTCGTCGCTCTGGGGCTCGGGTGGGTCGCCGGGAGCAGCACGAGGACCGGCCCGGCAGCGGCCCTCGCCCAGGGGGCCAGCGTCGGCCAGGTGATCGCCGACGCGATGAAGGAGGCCGAGGTGGTGGACCTGACGGTCCTCGTCTCGGAGCAGATGCCGGCCCACTGGCCGGCCCACGCGCCGTTCCAGCGGTGGACCTTCAACTGGTTCAAGCCGGTCAAGGGGGCGTACGGCGACAACCTCGCCCAGAGCGTCTTCCCGTACTACGGCCAGCGGATGGTGATCGACGACCACACCGGCACGCAGACCGACTGCCCCGCGCACTTCATCCCGCCGCCCGGCAGCGGCCTGCCGTTCGAGAGCCCAGTGGGGCTCACCACCTGCGACAAGGTCGACCCGGCCCAGTGGATGGGGCCGGCCGCGGTGATCGACGTGCGGGCGATCCTCGACCGGGCCGACAACGGCAAGAGCCCGGTCATCACGCCGGAGATGGTGCAGGACTGGGAGGCGGCCAACGGCGCCCTCCAGCCGGGCGAGATCGTCGTCTTCCACTCCGGTTACACCGACCGGTACTACAAGCCCTTCCCGGAGGGCAACCGCCTGGCCTTCGAGCCGCTCATCCTCAAGAGCGCGCCCGGCTGGCCGGCCCCCTCGCCCGAGACGATGGAGTACCTCCACTCGAAGGGGATCCGGCACCTCGCCATCGACAGCCCCAGCATGGGCTACGTCGAGGGCGGCCAGCCGACCCACGTGGCCGGGCTCAAGTACGGGATGACCTGGGACGAGCAGGTGATCAACGTCGGCCGCCTGCCTGCCCGCGGAGCCTTCTACATCTCGCTGAACGCGAAGATCGTCGACGGCAGCGGCGGCCTCACCCGCGCGGTGGCCATCAAGAATCGGGGGCAGCGGGGGATCGGGGAGTAGCGCGCCTCGTGGGGCTGCCGCTCGCGGCTGCGGGCGCGGTCCCGGCCGGGGCGCCCGCGGCCGTCGCGGCCCCTGGCCGCGACCGGCGCGACCGCGCGTCGGGGGGCGGGCACACCCCGCGGTCCGGCAGGTCCCTTGCACCGGGGGCCGCCGGAGGTGCCCGTGAGAATCCCCCCTGGACAGGCCTCCGACGCGCTGCCGCTCTCCTTCGGCCTCATCCTCGCCGTCAGCGTGCTGGCGATGGTCCTCTGACCTCCGCCGGCGCGCCGCCGCGGCGCGCCCGCGCCATTTCGCCCGCCATCAGGATGGCCTCGGCCATGCTGTCGGGTCTGGCCACCCCCCGGCCGGCGATGTCGAAGGCGGTGCCGTGGTCGACCGAGGTCCGCACGATCGGCAGGCCGGCGGTGATGTTCACCCCCGAGTCGAAGTTGAGCGTCTTGAACGGGATGTGACCCTGGTCGTGGTACATGCAGACCACGATGTCGTACTGACGGAACTCGAGCGCCTTGTGGAAGACGGTGTCCGGGGCGATCGGCCCGTGCGCGTCGAGGCCCTCGGCCCTGGCCGCCGCGACCGCCGGCTCGATGATCCGCCCCTCCTCGTCCCCGAAGAGCCCATGCTCGCCGTTGTGGGGGTTGAGCCCCGCCACGGCCACGCGCGGTCTGGCGACGCCCAGGAGACGGCACATCCGATCGGCCAGGCGAACCGTGGTCACGATGCGCGGCACCGACAGGGCGTCGATGGCCCCCCGGAGGGACACGTGCGAGGTGACGTGGATCACCCGCAGGTTCTTCGCCGCGAGCATGAGGGCGACGTCGGGCGTCCCGGTGCGCTCGCCGAAGATCTCCGTGTGGCCCGGGTACCTGTAGCCGGCCAGGTGCATCGCCTCCTTGTTCAGGGGGGCCGTGGCGACGGCGTCGACGCGGGCGGCGAGGGCATGGTCGATGGCGGCGAAGACGTAGGCGACGGCCGCCTCACCCCCCTCGGCGCAGAGGCGCCCCCAGGGTAGGGGGCGGCGCGGCAGGCCGACCTCGAGCACCCCGACCCGCCCCTCCGGGAAGTCGCCGGGGCGGTCGGCGGCCGCGGGGACGAGCCGGTCGGCCACCTCGGGCGCCGCCCGCCGCAGCGTCTCCATGTGGCCGACGATGACCGGCCGGACCGCCGCCTGGACGGCGGGGCTCGCGGCGGCCCGGGCGGCGATCTCCGGTCCGATGCCGGCCGGATCTCCCATGGTGATGGCGACGACGGGCTTCACGGGCGACTCCTCAAGGGGTGGTCTTGCGGGTTGACTTTGTGGACTGTGGCCTCTATGGTACACTCCCTTTTCGTTGCTCCCGCCGCTTTTTTCCAGGGAGATTCACGACTTTGGGCGATCTCACCGTAGTCGACATCCTCCGCGCCGCGGGGCCGGTCGTCAAGTCGGTCCTCCTGCTCTTGCTTGCCTTCTCCGTGGCGTCGTGGGGCATCATCCTCCACAAGTGGCGCCAGCTCAGGCGAGCCGAGCGGGAGTCGAAGCTCTTCCTCAAGCTCTTCTGGGAGGGGAGCCGGCTCGACGCCATCTTCGCCTCGGCCGAGACCCTGCGCGAGAGCCCGGTCGCCGAGGTGTTCCGCGCGGCCTACATCGAGCTGGTGAAGGTCAAGAAGTCGCAAACGAGCGGCGCGGAGGCGCGCCCGGCGCCGGCCGGTTCCCTCGCGCAGGCCGTGGTCACGACGGAGCTCGGCGGCGTCGAGAACGTGAGCCGGGCGCTCCGCCGGGCCGTCGCGTCCGAGATCACCCGCCTCGAGCGCTTCCTCGGCTTCCTCGCCACGACCGGCAGCACCACCCCCTTCATCGGCCTCTTCGGCACGGTCTGGGGGATCATGACCAGCTTCATCGGGATCGGCCGGGCGGGGGCCGCCACGCTGGCCGTCGTCGCGCCCGGCATCGCCGAGGCGCTCATCGCGACGGCCGTGGGGCTGGCCGCGGCGATCCCGGCGGTCATCTCGTACAACTACTTCCTCACCCGGGTGAAGGTGCTCGCAACGGAGATGGACAACTTCTCCTTCGAGTTCCTCAACATCGTCGAGCGCAACATCTTCAAGAAGTAGGCGGGGCTCCCCATGGCGATGGATACCGGACGGCGCAGCGGTACGGCCCTCTCGGAGATCAACGTGACGCCGCTCGTCGACGTCATGCTGGTCCTGCTCGTCATCTTCATGGTGACCGCGCCGCTCGTGACGCAGGGCGTCGAGGTGAGGCTGCCGACCGCCGGCGCGCCGCCGCTCGAGGAGCGCCGCGACCCGGTCGTCGTGACGATCACGAAGGACCGGAAGGTCTACCTCAACAAGACGGAGATCCGCCCGGCCGACCTCAGGGCCCGCATCGACGGCATCTTCCGGAATCGCGCGGAGTCCGATCGGGAGGTCTACCTGCGGGCCGACGCCGACGTGCCCTACGGGGTCGTCGTCCGCGCCATGGCGGAGATCAAGCGGGCCGGCGTGGGCAAGCTCGGCATGGTCACCGAGCCGCTGGAAGAGGCGCGGTGAGCCCTTCTCGCCGATCGAGACGGGTCACCCCACCTGGGGCGGTCAGATGAGGGACGTCGGGCCGCGTCTCGGGCCCATGGTCACGCTGTCGGCCTTCGTCCACCTGGCGACGATCGGCTACCTGCTCGTCGCCGTGAAGCCGCAGCCCCGCATCGTGTACCGTCCGGCCT
>DATCKS010000470.1:0-1902 GCA_036562265.1 Thermodesulfobacteriota bacterium
TCGTCGCCGCCTGGGAGGCGGCCGCGGCCTGGCTCATCGACCCGTTCTTCATCAGCAGCCCCTCGGCCGTGGCCGTGAAGCTCGCGGAGTGGATCGGCTCGGGCTTCCTCCTCTTCCACCTCTCGGTGACCCTCGAGGAGACCGCCGTCGGCTTCCTCATCGGGTCGACCGTCGGCTACGCCGTCGGCTTCGCCTTCGGCCGCAGCACCCTCCTCGCCGACACGCTCGAACCCTACGTCACGGCCGTCTACAGCCTGCCCAAGCTCGCCCTGGCGCCCCTCTTCATCATGTGGTTCGGCATCGGCTTCGCCTCGAAGGTCGCGATGAGCGCCTCGATCGTGTTCTTCATGGTCTTCTACAACACGTACGCCGGCGTCCGCGACGTGAACCCGATCTACCTCAACGTCACCCGGCTCATGGGCGCCTCCGAGTGGCAGCTCATGCGGAAGGTGATCCTCCCCTCCGCGAGCGCATGGGTGCTCACCGGGCTCAAGGTCTCCGTGCCGTACGCGCTCGTCGGCGCGGTGATCGGGGAGTTCATGTCCGCCAACCGGGGGATCGGGTTCGTCATCCACAACAGCGCCAGCATCTTCGACACGGCCGGGGTCTTCGCCGGCCTCGTCGTGCTCATGATCGTCGGCATCCTGCTGAACCAGGCGCTGTCGCGCTTCGAGCGCCACACGCTTCGATGGAAGGAGACCGGACGGTGACGCAGCGGCCCCAGGCAGACAAGAACCCCGAAGCCCTGCTGGCCGAGGTACGCGCCAAGCGGGGGTACCTCTTGCCTCACCACGGGCTTCTCGCGGTCACCGACCCGAAGCTGCTCCGCGCCTACGACGAGATGTACACCGCTATGACCCTCGACACGCGCGTCCTCGACGCGCGGACGCGGGAACTCGTCTGGGTCGGCATCCTCGTGACGGTGCGCGAGGTCCACGGTACGCAGCACCTCGATCGCGCCACGAAGGCCGGCGCAACCGGCGCCGAGGTCGATGCCGCGATCCGGCTCGCGGCGCTGGCCGCCGGCGCACCGGCGCTCCGCTTCGTCGAGGCGTCGTGGGCGCGCTGGCTCCCCGCCTTCCGTGCGGGCGAGGCGTACGAGCAGCTCTACGAGGCGGTCGCAAGCCGCCTGCCGCTCGAGCCCCGCGTGGCCGAACTGGTCGCCGCCGCGTCGCACGCCTGCCTGGGGCACGACGCGGAGCTGGCCATCCACATCCGGCGCGCCTATGGTCTCGGGATCCCGGAGCCGGAAATCGCGGAGGCGCTGAGCTACATCATGTTCCCGGCCGGCGTCCCGGCGTTCGTAAGCGCGGCTCAGGTCTGGCGTGGGCTCGTCGCGCGAGGCGAGGTGAACGCGGGCCCCGCGGTCCGGGCATGGGCGCAGGCATGAACGGCCTAGCCGACATGGTCCTCTGGGTCACGGGGGCGGCCAGCGGCATCGGCGAGGCGACGGCCCGGCTGGCCGCGGAGGCGGGCGCGATCGTGGCGGCAACCGACGTCGACGCCGATCGCCTGCAGCGCGTCGAGTCGGCCATCACGCGCGCGAGCCCGCGCTCGACCGCTTTCCGCCTCGACGTCCGGGACGTCGACGCGATCGAGGCGGCCGCCGCCGCCATCGTCGAGCGATACGGCCGCCTCGACGCCCTGGCCGCCTGCGCCGGCGTGATGAGCTACGGACCGGCCCTCGAGGTGACGGCGTCGGACTGGGACCGGCAGCACGAGGTGAACGTGCGCGGCCTCTTCTTCTGCTGCCAGGCGGCCGGCCGCCGGATGGTCGCTCGCCGGCAGGGCTCGATCGTGGCCGTCTCGTCCCAGCTCGCCCTGATCGGGCGCCCCGGCACGGCGCCGTACGCGTCGACCAAGGGGGCGATCGCGGCCCTGGTGAAGACGCTGGCCCTCGAG
>DATCKS010000475.1:0-6678 GCA_036562265.1 Thermodesulfobacteriota bacterium
AACTTCATCCGGCCGCAGGGGATCGACAAGGCTCCACTCGATCGGCTGAAGGAACTCATCAAGGAGGAGTTCCGGCGGACCCGGGGCATGGCGGCGTAACTCGCGGGTTGCCCTCCGGGCCGTGCGTCTCGCCCGGCCGCCGCGGCCCGTTGTCGCGGCGCGTCGGGGTGCCGGCAGGCGCGAGAAGGCCCAGGAGCGCTAGGACGCGGGGGCGCCGCCGGTCCGGTTGCCGCTCTTCACCGCCTCGCGCACCCGGCGGCGAAGCGCCTCGAGCGTGAAGGGCTTGGCCAGGAACGAGGCGCCCTGGTCGAGCACGCCGCTGCGGTAGATGGCCTGGTCGGCGTAGCCCGACATGTAGAGCACCGGCAGCCCGGGCCGCGCGGCCGCGAGGAGCCGCGCCAGATCGGGCCCGTTCAGCCTCGGCATCACGACGTCGGTCAGCAGGAGGTCGATCGGTCCGGCGTGCGTCTCGCTCACCCGTTTCGCGTCGTCGCCGTCGCTCGCCTCGAGGATCCGGTAGCCGGAGTCCTCGAGGGCCTGGCGGGCAAGGCGGCGCACGAGGTCGTCGTCCTCCACGAGGAGGATCGTCTGCGCGTCGCGCGGCGCCTCGACCGCCGGCGCCGGGGCCGGGTGCGCCTCGACGGCCTCCGGGACGCGCGGGAGGTAGATCTTGAACGTCGCGCCGCGGCCCGGCTCGCTGTAGACCCAGATGTTGCCGCCGCTCTGCTTGACGATGCCGTAGACGGTCGAGAGCCCGAGACCGGTCCCCTTGCCGGGCGCCTTGGTGGTGAAGAAGGGCTCGAAGAGCCGGTCGCGCGTCTCGCGGCTCATGCCGATCCCGGTATCGCTCACGGCCAGGAGCACGTACGCCCCGGGGCGGACCGACACGTGACGTCGCGCGTAGCTGACGTCGAGGTCGGTGTTGGCCGTCTCGATCGTGAGCGTGCCGCCGTCGGGCATGGCGTCGCGCGCGTTCACGACGAGGTTGGTCAGCACCTGCTCGATCTGGGCCGGGTCGGTGCGGATGCGACCGAGCGACGGGGCGAGCGCCGTCACGACCTGCACCCGGTCGCCGGCGAGCTGCCGCACGAGGGGCAGCATGCCGCTGATCACGGCGTTCACGTCGACGAGGCGGGGCTTGAGCACCTGGCGGCGGCCGACGGCGAGGAGCTGTCGCGTGAGCGCGGTCGCGCGGTCGACCGTGCGCTGGATCTCCTCCGCCTCGAGGATCGCGGGCGACCCCGGCTCGAGCTGCTCGCGCAGCCGCTCGCAGAAGCCGCCGATGGCGGTCAGGTAGTTGTTGAAGTCGTGGGCGACGCCGCCGGCGAGCCGGCCGAGCGCCTCGAACTTGGTCGCCTCGCGCAGCTCGGCCTCGAGCTGGCGCTGGTCGCGGAGGTCGTGCTCGATGGTCGAGAGGAAGGCGACGGCGCCGTCCGTGCCGCGGTGCGCCACGATCACCTGCGAAACCGGCACCTCCTCGCCGTCCGGCGTGAGGAGCGCCGCCTCGCCCCGCCAGGCGCCGTCGCGGATGGCGGACGGAACGGCCTCCTCCAGGACGAGCGTGCGCGCCCAGGCGGGCCGGTTGTCGGCAAGCGTCGTGTGGGAGATGTCGGCCGTGTCGCCGAGGCCGAGGAGCCGCCGGCCGGCCTGGTTCATGTAGACTCTGCGGCCGGTAGCGTCCGCGATGGTGACCGGATCGGGGGTCGCCTCGAGCACGGCGGCGAGGCGCTCGCGCGCCTGCTCCGAAGCGGTGAGGCCGTGGCCGGCCTGCCGGGCCGCCTCCTCGAGCCGCACCTTCTCGAGGCCGAGGCCGATCGCGGTGCCGATCATCTCGAGCGTCCGCAACTCGGCGGCGGGGACGGGACGCCCGGCGTAGCTGGCCAGCTCGAGCACCCCCGTGACGGCGCCTCCGCCGATGACCGGCACGGCCACCACCCACGCCGCCGCCCCGGCGACGCCCGATGCGGCCGCCGGCGCGTTCACCACCGCGCGGCGACGCGCCACGGCGTCGGCGAGGAGCCGGCCGTGGGGGAGGTCCTCGAGCGCCGCCGGTCCCTCCTCGGTCGATCGGCCGCCCCGGCGCATGGAGAGCCCGCCCCACCTCCGGCCGTCGCCGTCGAGGATGTGGATCGCCCCCTCGTCGAACCCGCCCACGGCGAGGGTCACGTCGAGCACCCCCGCAAGCACGCTCGGCAGGTCGCGGCCGCGCAGGATCGCCTCGCCGACCCGGGCCACGGCGGCCAGTTCGTGGTAGCGCGCCTCGAGCGCCTCGGCCCTGGCCGTCACCGACCGGATCTCGGCCCGCAGCCGGCGCTGGGTCAGGGCTCGACGGACGAGCCGCTCGAGCGCGTCGAGGTCGAAGGGCTTGGCGATGTAGTCGTAGGCCTGGCGCTTGATCGCGCTCACGGCGGTCTGGAGCGAGGCGTGCGCGGTGACCACGATGACCTCGACGTCCGGATCGCGTGCCTTGAGCGCCTCGAGCGTGGCGATCCCGTCCATGCCGGGCATGCAGAGGTCGAGGAGCACGACGTCTACGGGGTTCTGCGCGGCGAGCGCGAGGGCGGCCGTCCCGCTCTCCGCGGTGAGGACCGCGAAGCCGCGATCGCTCATCGCCTCGACGAGCGCCTCGAGGACGGCCGGCTCGTCGTCGACGACGAGGAGAGTGGGGAGCGTGTCGGTCGTCTCGCGCGGCATGAAGAGGGCTCCCTCGGCGTATCCCCTATGTAAGCCGCAGATCCCTGTTATGCAAGCCGAAATGTCGCGTCCGGACCGGCCGCGCGGCGGGAGGCGCGCCGGCCGGTGCTAGACTCCGCGCCATGCGCGCGGAGAGAACGCCGAAGGCGGTCTGGGCCGCCGTGGGCGCACAGTTCGGCCTCGCCTTCTCGATGAACTACCTCACCGTTTTCCTCCCCTTCTACATCCGGTCGGTGAGCGAGCTGCCCGAGGCGCAGACGCTCGTCTGGACGGGGCTGATCCTGGCGGCCTCGCCGGCCGCGGCGTCGATTGCCTCGCCCATGTGGGGGAGCCTGACGTCGCGCATCTCGCCGAAGCTCCTCTTCCTGCGCGGCATGTTGACGCATGCCGTCATGATCACCGTTACGGCGTTCACGACGAGCCTGCCGCTCCTGCTCGGGCTGCGCGTGGTGCAGGGCGCGATGGGGGGCATCTCGACCATCGCGCTCATCATCATCGGCGCGGTGAGCCGCAAGGAGCAGCTCGCCGGCCACATCGGCCTCTTCAACTCGGCCATGACGACCGGCAGCATCCTCGCCCCGCCGATCGGTTCGGTGGTGGCCGCGTCGCTCGGCTTCGAGGCCGGCTTCCTCTCGGCGGCGGCCATTGTCACGCTCGCGTTCGCCTTCGGGCTGCGCTTCCTGCCGGCCATTCCGCCCGTGCCGCCCAGGGCCGACGCGCCGCCGGTGTCGCGGCGGGCCCTCTTCGCCGCCTGGCTCGTGAGCGTGATGGCCATGACCCAGCTCGTCTTCCTCGCGGCCATCCTCCCCGACGTGCTGGCCGGCTTCGGGATGACCGGACGGAAGGCGGTCGTCGCGGCCGGCCTCGTCGTGGCGGCCTACGGCGCCACCGCGGCGCTCGGCTCCGCCTCGCTGCGCTGGCTCCACGGCCTTGCGCACCGCCGGGCGGTGCTGCAGGCCGGCCTCGCCTCGGCGATCCTCCAGGGGGCGCTCGCCCTCGCCCCGAACCTCGCCGTCTTCGTGGTGCTGCGCGTCGTGCAGACCTTCCTGGCCGGCCTCATCGTGCCGCTCATCATGGCCGACGTGGCCGCGACCGGACGCGGCGGCGCCGTCGGCACGCTCAACACCGCGCGCTTCGCCGGGCTCGCCCTCGCGCCGCTGGTCGCCACGTCGCTCCTCGCCCGCACCAACCTCGCGACCGTCTACCTCGCCCTCGCGGCCGCCACCCTCGTGTCGCTCGTCGTGTTCATGGTATCGGGGCCCGACGAGGGGTCGCGCCGGACGGAACGCCGGGTCGCTGCCTGAAGCGGCATGTGAGGAGAATCAAATGCTTCACAAGGTCTAGAAACGTCTTGAAGTAGCCAGGGCCCGACGCTACCCTGCTGTCGTTACCCGTAGGCCCGACTCGCTCGCGAAGGAGATCGCCGCGCTCATGTCCAAGGCCGCATCGTCCGACCCGCACGACGTCCACGACCTCTTCGATCTCGTTGACCTCGCCGAGGGCAACCCGGACGACGACGACAGCCTCGACCTCGAGGCCTACCTCGACCTCGAGGAGAGCCCGGAGATCACCCGGCTGATGCAGGAGATGCGCGCGGGTGGGGTGAGGGCGCCCGCCGCGACCGCCGCCGACGCGCGGTCCGCGCCGCCCGAGCCTCGGCCGCACGCCGCAACGCGCGACGCGACGAACGGCCCCCGGCCCGGGCGCGAGGCGGCGCCGGCCCCCCAGGCCGAGCCGGTCGGTTTCGATCACGCCCGCCGGGAGCCACGGCGTCTCGACCTCGCCGCGGTCGCCCGCGCCCTCGGTCGGGTGAGCGTGCAGGCACGGCAGCTCGTCGTCGCCTGCCCGCGGTGCGACGGCCGCGCCTCCATCGTCGTCTACGCCGACCGCTTCAAGTGCTTCGGGTGCAGCGCCACGGGCGACGAGCGCGCCCTCGCGGCGCACCTCACCGGCTGGGACCCGCGCCGCGTCGCGGCGTGGTTCGAGGCGGCGGCGGTTCGACCGGACGTCGACGACACCGAAGTGCGCCGCCCCTGGCGCCTCTCGCTCTTCGCGCGCTAGGACCGATCGGCGCAGGGGGGATCGACGCGTCGACCGGGCGGCCGGCGCGGACGCCGCCCGGTCGCTGGCGTCTCCGCGAAGCGCGCGAGGGCAAGGGGCCGGAGATCGGCTAGACTGACGCCGTGCACACGTTTGGCGCCGTGTCGGCCGTCGTCTTCGACTTCGACGGAACCCTCGCCCATCTCACGATCGACTTCGGTCGGATGCGGCGCGACGTGCTCGCGCTCCTGCCGGCGCACGGGCTCGAGCCGGCCGAGTTCGAGCGCCTCTACGTGCTCGAGCTGATCGAGGCCGCCGGCCGGCGGCTCGGCGCGGCCGGCGCCGACGCGGAGGCCTTCCTGGCCGCGGCTCGCGCCGCGATCGAGCGGGTCGAGATCGAGGCGGCGGCGGCCGGCGGCCTTCTGCCGGGGGCGGCGGCGGCTCTCGAGACCCTCGACCGGCGCGGCTACCGGCTCGGCATCGTCACCCGCAACTGCGCCGCGGCGGTGTCGGCCGTGCTCGAAGGGCCGGCCGGAGGCCGCCTGCCCCACCGCGTCCT
The DNA here is from genome assembly GCA_036562265.1 of Thermodesulfobacteriota bacterium. Classification (GTDB taxonomy): domain Bacteria; phylum DASVDK01; class DASVDK01; order DASVDK01; family DASVDK01; genus DASVDK01. Next base: position 5,294 of record DATCKS010000475.1, read on the forward strand.
CCTCACCCGGGACGACGTGCCGCGCGTCAAGCCGGATCCGGCCCACCTCGAGGCCGCGCTCGCCGCGCTCGGCGTCCCGGCCTCGGAGGCGGTCATGGTCGGCGACCATCCCATGGACGTGGAGGCGGGCCACCGGGTCGGCATGCGCACGGTTGGCGTGCTCACCGGCAGGAGCCCACGTGCGGCCTTCGAGGCGGTGCGCGCGGACCTGGTCGTCGACGACGTCACCTGCCTGCCGGACGTCCTGCCGGACAGAGCGGGGCGCAACTGATCGTTTCGGGGAGGGGACCTTAACGCATGTCGGTTACGGTCATCGAGGGGGGAAGCGTCACCTCGCCGCAGGGCTTCAGGGCGGCGGGGGTCGCGGCCGGCCTCAAGAAGAACGGCGAGCCCGACCTCGCGCTCGTCGAGTCGGTCGGCCCGGCGACCGCCGCGGCCGTCTTCACCACCAACCGCTTCCAGTCGGCGCACGTCTGGCTCGATCGGCAGCGCCTGGCGCGCACGCGCGAGGGCTACCGGGCCGTCGTGGTCAACGCCGGCAATGCCAACGCCGCCACCGGCGCGCGCGGGCGGCGCGACGCCGCCGCCATGGCGCGTCTCGCCGCGCACGCCATCGGCGTGCCGGAGCGCAGCGTCCTCGTCATGTCGACCGGCGTGATCGGTTTCCCGCTGCCGATGTCGAAGATCGCCCGCGCCCTCCCGCGCGCGGCGGCGCTCCTCTCCGAGGGGGCGGGGCTCAACGCGGCCCGCGCCATGATGACGACCGATACGTTCCCGAAGACGCGGGCGGTCCGCGTGGGCGGCCGCGCCGGCTTCACGGTGGGCGGCGTCTGCAAGGGATCGGGGATGATCCACCCGAACATGGCCACCATGCTGGCCGTCCTGTCGACCGACGCCGCCGTCTCGCCCCGCGCGCTCGAGGCGGCGTTGCGCGAGGCGACCGAGGTGTCCTTCAACCGCGTGTCGGTCGACGGCGACCGCAGCCCCAACGACACCGCCATCGCGCTCGCCAACGGCATGGCGAGCGGGGTCGAGATCGAGCGGCCCCGCGGGGCGACCTACGCGCGCTTCGTCGACGCGCTGACGACGCTGGCGGTCGCGCTCGCCCAGGACCTGGCGCGGGACGGGGAGGGGGCGACCAAGCTCATCCCGATCACGGTTGCCGGCGCGCGATCGACCGACGAGGGGGTCACCGTCGCCCGGGCGATCGCCAACTCGCCCCTCGTCAAGTGCTCGTTCCACGGCGAGGAGTTCAACCCCGGCCGGATCCTCTCGGCGGTCGGGCAGAGCGGGGCGCCGGTCGACATCGATCGCGTCGCGATCTGGATCGCCGGCCTGCCGGTCATCCGGCGGGGGACGCTGCTGCGCGTCCCCGAGCGCGCCGG
>DATCKS010000480.1:0-8236 GCA_036562265.1 Thermodesulfobacteriota bacterium
GCCTGGCCCTCCCTGGCGAGCGTCACGAGGGCCTTGAGCCGGTCGAGCACGTCGATCGTCGCCAGGCGCCCGTCGGTGAGCGCGAACTTCCCCTCCCCCGTGAGCGACTCGAGGAACGTCGCCGCGTCGGTCCCCGCGCCCTTGATGTCGAGGTTCGCCGACAGGAGACCGAAGACGACCCCCTTCAGCGACGTGTTGGCCGAGAGGATGTCGTTCGCCCTGACGTTCGTGAGCCGCGAGGCGAACCGCACCGACGGCACGCGGCCGCGCAGGTCGGCCACGCCGCTGCCGGTGTACGTCCCGCCGTAGAGGCCGAACGTCAGGTTCTCGAGCGTGAAGACCCGGTCGCGCAGCTTGAGGTCCCCCCGCAGGTCGGTGAACTCGACCCCCTTGAGCGTCCCCTGCTGGACCCGCACCGTGCCGTCGGCGGAGAGCCCCGCGACCGCGTCGCCCGAGCCGGCTCGCGTCCCGGCCGGCGCGCGCGCCGGCCCCCGCCCCGGCGCGGCCGGCGACGCCGCCGGCGAGGCGGCCGCGCCCGGCTCGCCGCTCGTGGCGGCCGCGCCGGCGACGAGCGGATCGAGGTCGAGGCGCGGCGACTCGAGGCTGAACCGCACGTAGCGGCGCGAGTAGTCCGGCACCTCGGCGCGCAGCGTCAGCACCGACTGCCCGATCGTCACGCGGAGCGGTTCGATCGACGCCCCCTTGCCGGTGAACTTCACCGTCGCCTCGCCGTCGGTGATCGGCTCGGGGAGGGCCTGGTGCTTCACGCCGAGGTCCGTCACCCTGAGCGTGCCGGTGACGTCGAGCGGCGTTGCACCCGACGTCTGGCCGCGTACCGCGGCGTCGAGCACGGCGCGGCCGCCGAGGCCGACGCCGGCCAAGGCCGGCACGAGCGCGTCCCAGCCGGCGAGCCGCGCCTCGTTCGACGTGATCTGGAGGTCGACGGCGGGGCTCGTCGGGTTCGTCACGGTGCCGGTGGCGGTCAGGACGAGCGTGTGGAGCGTCAGGACCAGCGGGTTGAGCTGGATGACCGGCGTGCCTGAGCCCGCCTGCGCGCTCGCCGTCTTCACCGAGAGCGTGAGCGGCACGCCCGGCTGCTTCGCGAAGACGGTGTCGTAGGCGATGCCGGCCGGGGTGAGATCGACCGAGAGGTCGAGCGTCGGCGCGCCGAGCGTGCCGGTCACCGCCGCCTTGATGCTCCCCGTTCCGCCGAGGGTGAGCGGCGGGGCCGCCGCGCCGCTGCGGACGCCCGCGTAGGCCGCGACCTGATCGAGGTCGAGGTCGACCAGCGACGCCTGGAGGTCGGCCGGCGCGGCCATGACGTCGGCGTTCGGTCCGAGCGGCCCCAGCGTCCCCGAGAGGGAGACGTTCTGCGGGGTGCGCGAGAGGAAGGTCGCCCGGAGGCTCACCCCGACCGGCCGGTCGAGCGAGAGGTCGCGCAGCGCGGCGTCGAGGTCGGCGACGCTCGTCGTCACCTCCTTGCCCGGCACCACGGCGCGGTCGCGGAAGGTGAGCGCCCCCTGCCGGATCTCGATCCGCTGCACGAGGAGGGCGGCGAGCGGCGAGGCGCCGTCGGGCGGCGGCGACGGCGCGGGCCCGGGGCCGGCCGGCGCCTGGCCGGGTGCGCCCAGGAGGTCGGCGATGGAGAGCACCCCCTTCGCGTCGCGCTCGACGACGATCTCCGGCCGCTCGAGCACCAGTCGCGACACGTCGATCCGCCGGGAGAGGAGCGGCAGGAGGCGGAGCTTGAGCTCCAGCCGGTCGAGCGCCACGAACCGCTCGCCCGGAGGGATGGGCCCCTCGGCCGGCGCGCCGGCCACGCCGACGACCAGGCCCTCGAGGCCGAGCGTCGGGGTCGGCAGGAACGACAGCGAGAGGCGGTCGAGGGTGATCTGCCGGCCGAGGGCGCGCTCGACCTCCGCGACGACCCGGTCGCGGTACCGGTTCACGTCGATGAACGTCGGCAGGAGCGCCAGGACGACGACGAGGAGGACGACGACGGCGACGAACGAGGCAAGGGTCCAGCGGAGCCAGCGGGGCATACGCTACCCACCTCCCGCGAGCGCCTTGCGCAGGAGGTCGTTCACCACCTTCGGGTTGGCGCGTCCCTGCGTCGCTCGCATGACCTGCCCGACGAAGAAGCCGAAGAGCTTCTCCTTGCCGGCGCGATAGCCGGCGACCTGCTCGGGGTTCGCGGCGAGGATGTCGGCGATGATCGTCTCGAGCGCGGCGGTGTCGGAGACCTGCGCGAGGCCCTTCGCCTCGACGATCGCCTCGGGGTCGGCCCCCGTGGCGTACATCTCCTCGAAGACCGCCTTGGCCGTGTTGCGGTTGATGGTGCCGCGGTCGACCAGGGCGAGGAGCGCCGCCAGCCGCTCCGGGGGGAGCGGCACCGCGGCGAGGTCCTTCAGGTCGGCGGCGTCGCGGCCGTCCTCCTTGAGCTTGCGGAGGACCTCCCCCATGACCCAGTTGCTGGTCTCCTTGTAGAGCGCCGCGTCGGCCCCCTTGCCGTCTCGCGTCGCGGCGTAGGCCCGTGCCGCGGCCTCGAAGTAGTCGGCCAGGCCGCGCGACGCGGTGAGGACGCCGGCATCGTAGGGGGGTAGCCCGTAGTCGCGCACGAAGCGGTCGCGCTTCTCGTCGGGCAACTCCGGCATGGCGCGCCGCACCTCCTCGATCCAGGCGGCCGACACCTCGAGCGGCAGGAGGTCCGGGTCGGGGAAGTAGCGGTAGTCGTGCGCGCTCTCCTTGCTGCGCATCGCCAGCGTCACGCCCCGGTCGGGATCGTAGAGACGCGTCTCCTGCACGATCCGCTCGCCGGCGTCGATCGCCTTCGACTGCCGCACCACCTCGTAGGCGAGCGCCTCCTGGACGAAGCGGAAGGAGTTGAGGTTCTTGATCTCCACCTTCGTGCCGAAGCCGTCCGTCCCCCTCGGCCGGACCGAGACGTTCGCGTCGCAGCGGAAGTTGCCCTCCTCCATGTTCGCGTCCGAGACGTCGAGGTAGCGGAGCAGCTCCCGCAGCCGCCGGAGGTAGGCGGCGGCCTCCTCGGCGCTGCGCAGGTCCGGCTCGGAGACGATCTCGAGCAGCGGCACGCCGGCCCGGTTGAAGTCGACGTAGGAGTAGGGGCCGTCGAGGCCCGGCCACTCGTGGCTGCTCTTGCCGACGTCCTCCTCGATGTGCGCGCGGGTGATGCCGACGCGCTTGCCGTCCACCTCGATCCACCCCTTCCGGCAGATCGGCAGCTCGTACTGGGAGATCTGGTAGTTCTTCGGCATGTCCGGGTAGAAGTAGTGCTTCCGCGCGAACCGCGAGACCGGCGCGATCTCGCAGTGGAGCGCGAGCCCCACCCGCATGGCCAGCTCGACCACCCGCCGGTTCAGCACCGGCAGCACGCCCGGCAGCCCGAGGCACACGGGGCAGACCTGCGTGTTGGGCGGGGCGCCGAACGTCGTGGGGCACCCGCACCAGATCTTGGTCCGGGTCTTGAGCTGCACGTGGACTTCGAGTCCGATGATCGCTTCGTACACCATGTCAGGACGGGTCCTCGAGCCAGCGGGCGAACCGGCCGAGGCCTTCCTCGATCGGCACCCGCGGCGTGTAACCGAAGAGCCGGTGCGCCCGGCTCACGTCGGCGTAGGTGATCGTGACGTCGCCCGGCTGGGCCGGGAGCCGCTCGACGAGGGCCGGCCGGCCGAGCTGCCGCTCGAGCATCGCCACCAGCTCGGCGAGCGACGTGGTGCGCGAGCCGCCGAGGTTCACGATCTCGTAGGGCTGCGGCCGGTCGAGCGCGGCCACGACGCCGTCGACGATGTCGTCGATGTAGGTGTAGTCGCGCTGCGACGAGCCGTCGCCGTAGAGCGTGACCGGGCGGCCCTCCTTGATCGCCCGCGCGAACTTGTGGATGGCCATCTCGGGCCGCTGCCTCGGGCCGTAGACCGTGAAGAAGCGCAGGCAGGTCACCGGCAGGCCGTAGAGGTGGTGGTACGTGAAGCAGAGTTCCTCGTTGGCCTTCTTGGTGGCGGCGTAGGGCGACACCGGCCGATCGACCCGCATGTCCTCGCGGAACGGCACCTCGCCCGACTCCCCGTACACCGACGAGGACGAACCGAAGAGGAAGTTCTTCACGCCGCGCCGGCGCGCCACCTCGAGCATCACCGTGGTGCCGAGACCGTTGACCGACTGGTAGAGGAGCGGCTCCTCGATCGAGGGGCGCACGCCGGCCCGCGCCGCCAGGTGGATGATCGCGTCGACGTCGTGCCGCGCCGCCAGGTCGTGCATGGTCGCCTCGTCGCGGATGTCGGCCTCGACGATCGTGCAGGCCGGGTGCGCGGCGGCCCGGCGGACGTTGCGCCGCTTGATGGCCGGGTCGTAGAAGTCGTCGAAGTTGTCGACGACCACCACCCGCCGCCCGGCCGCGAGCAGGCGCTCCACGACGTGGCTGCCGATGAAGCCGGCCCCGCCGGTGACGAGCACGGCGCCCACGTCAGCGCCCCAGCGGCGGACGCCTGGTGTGGTGGTCCGTCTCGAGCTGATAGGCGTGCGCGGCGCGCAGGAGCCGCTCCTCCTCGAAGGCCGGGGCGACGAGCTGCGCGCCCACGGGGAGCCCGCCCACGAAGCCGCACGGCATCGAGAGGCCGGGCAGGCCCGCGAGGTTCACCGGGATCGTGTACACGTCGTTCAGGTACATCGTGAGCGGGTCATCCGTCTTCTCGCCGAGACGGAACGCCGGCGTCGGCGCGGTCGGCGTGAGGAGCAGGTCGGCCTTCGCGAACGCCTGCTCGAAGTCGCGGGCGATCAGCGTGCGGACCTGCGACGCCTTGAGGTAGTAGGCGTCGTAGTAGCCGGAGGAGAGCGCGTAGGTGCCGATCAGGATGCGCCGCTTCACCTCCGCGCCGAAGCCCTCCGCCCGCGTCCGCTCGTACATGTCGAGGAGGTTCTCCGGGGCGGGCGTGCGGTAGCCGTAGCGCACGCCGTCGTAGCGGGCGAGGTTCGACGACGCCTCGGCCGGCGCCACGATGTAGTAGGCGCAGATGCCCTGCATCGACGTCGGCAGGGAGACGTCGACGAGGGTCGCCCCGAGCGACTCGAAGACCTTCGCCGCCTCGCGGACGAGGCGAGCGACCTCCGGGTCGAGCCCCTCGCCGAAGAACTCCCTCGGCAGGCCGATCCTGAGCCCCTTCGCCCCGTCCCGACCGGCGCGGCCGAGCGCCTCGACCGTGTTCGGCACCGGCCGGTCGACCGAGGTCGAGTCGAGCGGGTCGTGCCCCGCGATGGCGTCGAGCAGGTACGCGCAGTCGAGGGCGCCCGCGCCGAAGGGGCCGGCCTGGTCGAGCGACGAGGCGAAGGCGACCATCCCGTACCGGGAGACCCGCCCGTACGTCGGCTTGAGCCCGGTCACGCCGCAGAGGGCCGCCGGCTGCCGGATGGAGCCGCCCGTGTCCGTTCCGAGGGTGCCGCACGCCTCGCCCGCGGCCACGGCGGCGGCCGAGCCGCCGGAGGAGCCGCCCGGCGCCCGCTCGGGGTCCCAGGGGTTCCGCGTGGGGCCGAACGCCGAGTTCTCCGTCGACGACCCCATGGCGAACTCGTCCATGTTGAGCTTGCCGAGGAGGACGGCGCGCGCCGCCCGGAGGCGCGAGACGACCGTCGCGTCGTACACCGGGACGTAGCGCTCGAGGATCTTCGATCCGCAGGTCGTGGGGACCCCCTTCGTGCAGAACAGGTCCTTCACCGCCACCGGGACGCCGGCCAGGGGCGGCAGCGCGCGTCCCGCGGCCCGGTCGCGGTCGACCGCCTCGGCCTCGGCCAGCGCGGAGTCGGCCGTGACGGTCAGGTAGGCGTGCACGGTCGGCTCGACCGCGCGGATGCGCTCGAGGATCGCCTCGGTGAGGGCGCGTGCGGTGATCTCGCGGCGGGCGAGCCGCTCGACTGCCTGCGCGAGCGACAGGTCGGCGAGGCTCATTCGATCACCTTCGGCACCCGGAAGACCGGCCCCGTCGCGTCCGGCGCGTTCGAGAGCGCCTCCTCGCGGGAGAGGCAGGGGCGCGGCTCGTCGTCCCGCATCGGGGTGGCGCCCGGCACCGCGGTCATCGTCGGCGGCACGCCGCTGGTGTCGAGCGCCTTCATCTGGTCGACGTACTCGAGGATGCGGGCAAGCTGGCCCGCCAGGGCCGCCCGCTCGGCGGGCGCAAGGTGGATGCGCGCGAGGCTCGAGACGTGGATCAAGGTGGCTTCCCAGTCGGTGCTCACTCAGGACCTCCGGTTCTGGGCGATGAAGTCGAGAATCGCCTGGCGGTCGGCGTCGGCGATCCGCGTGAACGCCACGCCGCAGCGGTACTCGTCGGGCACCCCCTGCGTCGTCAGATCGGCCCAGACCACCACCGCGTCCGCGCGCACGCCGCGCGGCGCGCGGACGCCCGCCGTCACCAGCGGGCGGTTGTCCGGGAGGTAGACGGTCAGCGAGAGGCGGGTGCCGACCTCGAGCGGCGCCGGCAGCACGAGGAGCAACCCCCCGCCCCCGAGCGTCCTGAGCGCCGTCGTCCGGGGGTCTCCGCCCGGCTGGACGACGTACTCGACCGGCAACGACACGTCGAGACGCGGGTGCTGGCGCCGCTGCAACGATGCCACGCCCCAGCGTGCGTCCTCGTCGGCCATGCGCGACCCCCTCGTCGTCACCCTCTCGCCCGACGGACCGCTGCTCTTCGGCCGGCTCGATGCCGCTCCGCGGAGGGCGTTGCTCGAAAAGTCAGAAAGTATAGCAGGGTCGATAGCTTAAGGGCAATCGGGGGCGCCGGCCGGGGGTGCGGGACGCGCGGCCGACACGAGCGCCACGCCGGCGACGATCGCCAGGATGCCGGCCGCCTGGCTGGCCGACACCCGCTCGCCGAGCGTCAGCGCGAGGAGGCCGGCGGTGAAGACCGGCTCGGCGGCGCCCACGACCGCCGTGCGCGCCGCGCCGAGCCGGCGCATGCCGATCATGAGCAGCGCGAGCGGCGCCGCCGTCGCGGCCACCGACATGAGGGCGGCCGCCTCGAGGAGCGGCACGAGCGGCGGCGGCGGGCCGCCCGCCGCGAGGCGGAGGACCAGGAACAGGAGGGCGCAGCCGAGCATCGAGTAGCCGGCCACCGCCAGCGGATCGGTCCGCGCGAGGACCCGCTGGCCGGCCAGCACGTAGGTCGAGTAGGACAGCGCCGCGCCGAGGGAGAGGACGAGGCCGGCCGGCGGGCGGCCCCCCCGAGGGCCGTCGAGGAGGCCGGCGGCCAGGGCCGCGCCGCCCACGGCCAGCGCGAGCGCCGCCGCCCGCCGGGCGCCGAGCGGTTCACGGAAGAGGAGCGAGGTGCCGAGCGCCACCCAGAGCGGGAAGGTGAAGTAGAGGGCCGAGAAGACCGCGCCGTCGGTGATCCGCAGGGCGAGGAAGGCGAGGAGCGACGGGGTCCCGTAGCCCGCGGCGCCCATCGCCAGGAGCCGCGCCACCTCGCGCGGCGGCCGCGCGAGCGCCGTGCGGTCGCGCGCCGCGCAGGCGGCAAGCAGGATCGGCGCGGCCAGTGCGAAGCGGGCCGCGAGGAGCGAGAGCGGGTCGAGGCCGGCCCGAAAGCCGAGCTTCACCCAGAGCGCGAGCGACCCGAAGCCGAGCGCCGAGAGGAGGACGCAGGCCGTGGCCCATCCCGGCGGAGACTTCGCGAGGTGCGGGTAGGCCGCCTCGGCGGCGAGCGTCCCGGTTCGTCCCGCGGCCTGCGGATCCGACACGTCGCCGCCCGCCGGCCGGTCAGGCCTCGACGACGCGCAGGCTCGGGTGGCCCGCCACGAGCGTCCGCACGCCGGCCTTCGCGAACCGGACGACGACGCGCGACCCGTCGGTCGCCTCCACGACGCCGTCGCCGAAGACGGTGTGATGGACGCGGGTGCCCTTGCCGAGCCGCGGCGACCCGACGTCGACCGGCGCGTCGTCGTCCCACGGCGGGTCGTCGTACTCGATGTCGTCGCGCACCACGCGAGGGGCGAAGCCCCGCAGGCCCCGGATGACCGGCGCCGACACCGGGCCTCGCCGCGTCGCCCCGAAGCCCGGCGGCTCGGCGCGCTCGCGCACGAGGAGCCGCGGCGGGATCTCGGTGAGGAACCGCGAGGGGATGGTGGGCGACGGCTCGCCGCCGTAGAGCCGCCGGCGCCTGGCGCTCGTGAGGACGAGGAGCTGCCGCGCGCGCGTCATCCCGACGTAGCAGAGCCGTCGCTCCTCCTCGAG
>DATCKS010000481.1:0-6254 GCA_036562265.1 Thermodesulfobacteriota bacterium
GTTCTCTCTTCCTGGAAGACACGAAGACGGCGCGGCGTGTGACCCGCGCCACGAGCCAAACCGGCGCATCCTAGCATTGCGCCCCGCGGCCGGGCAAGACGGACCTCAGGACCCGCCTGCCCCCGCGGCGTCGCCGAGCCGCCTCACGTCGCCGCTGCTCCGGAGCGACTCGATGTACGCGGCCAGGGCATCCCGGTACTTCACGCGGGAGAGGTAGGTGCGGATCTCGGCCTCGACCGCCTCGAGCGGGGCCCCGCCGAAGCGGTCCCGGTTCTCCTGGTAGTACCGTTCGATCTCGTCCGGGCTCACGAACACGAGGAGCCCGATGCGGCGCTCGAGGAAGCGGCCGAGGAGCACCTCGCGGGCGATCCGCTCCTCCAGGGCCGCCCGGTCGAGGTCGTACCGGGCCAGGAGCCGGTCGAGCCCGTCCGGGCCGGCCAGCCGTGCCTCGAGTTGCTCGATGCCCCGCGCCACCGCCTCGGTCGGCACCTCGATGTTGAACCGCACGGCGTCCTCGAGGATCAAGGCCTGGTTGATGAGCTGATCGAGGACGGCCTGCTCCTCGGCCGGCGGGCAGGGTCCCAGCGTGGCCGGATCGACGGGCGGCGGCAGCTCGCGCACGCGATTGAGGTCGCAGCCGAGGCGAACCTCCGACAGGAGGATGGTATCGAGCCCGACCGCGGCCACGGCCTCGTCGACCACGCGCGTCGGGCCGGTTGCCGCGGGAAGGTCGGCCGGCCCGCGTCCCCGGCCCGCGCACCCGCCGAGCGGCAGCGCCGCGACCAGCGCCAGGGCCGCCATGCGCACGGCACGCTCCCCCTGGCGACGGCACGCTCCTTTCATGACTTCTCCCGCGAGGAGGCGTCGATCGTGGCCGAGACGAAGACGGGCGGCACGGCTCGCCTGCCTGGCGCGAACGCCTGGGATAACCGCATGCCCGAGCATATCAAGGAGTCGGCCGAGCCATCCGGCGGCGATGGCGGCCGCGCGAAGAAGGCCGTGTCGGCCCGGACCGTCGCGACACGGCGCCTGGAGGAAGGGCGCGGGACAGATGACTAGCCGCCAGGCGGCCGTTGCCGCGGCGGCAGGCTTCGGCGCGCTCCTCGCCGGCCGCGCCCTGGCCCGCCGTCTCACGGCCATGCCGCTCGCCGGCCGGGTCGTCCTCGTCACCGGGAGTTCGCGCGGCCTGGGGCTCGCGCTCGCCGAGGCCTTCGCCCGCGAGCGGGCGCGCCTGGTCATCTGCGCCCGCGGCGAGGCGGGCCTCGAGGAGGCGCGCCGCCGCCTCGTCGCGCAGGGCGCCGAGGTGCTGGCTCGGCCGTGCGACGTCGCCGACCGGGCGAGCGTCGAGGCGCTCGTCGAGGCGGCGACTCGGCGCTTCGGGCGCATCGACGTCCTGGTCAACAACGCCGGGACGATCGTCGTCGGGCCGATCGAGACCCGCACGGCGGACGACTTCGAGGCGGCGATGCGGACGATGTTCTTCGGCGTCCTCCACCCCACCCTGGCCGTCCTGCCCGACATGCGTCGGCGGCGCGAGGGGCGGATCGTCACCATTACCTCGATCGGCGGCAAGGTCGCGATCCCGCATCTCGCCCCCTACACCGCCGCGAAGTTCGCGGCGGTCGGCTTCTCGGAGGGCCTTCGCGCCGAACTGGCCAGGGACGGCATCCGGGTGGTCACGGTGGTGCCGGGCCTCATGCGGACCGGGTCGCACCTGGACGCCCGATTCGGCGGCCGGCACCGGGCCGAGTTCACCTGGTTCAGCCTCGGCGCCACGCTCCCCCTGGTCTCCACGAGCGCCGAGCGAGCGGCTCGCCGCATCGTCGCCGCGACGCGCCGGGGCGACCCGGAGGTCACGCTGACGCCGCAGGCGGCGCTCCTCGCGCGCCTGAACGGCGTCGCCCCGGGGCTGACGGCCGACGTCCTCGGCCTCGTCAACCGTCTCCTGCCGCCTCCCGACGGTCTCGGTGCGGCCACGCGCGCCGGTCACGAGAGCGAGACCCCCCTCACCCGGTCGCCCCTCACCGCCCTCGGGCGCCGCGCGGCGGCCCGGTACAACCAGCCGGCCGCCCGGCAGGCACCGCCGGGATGAGCCGGCGCGATGGGACACCCGATCGACGGAAGGGGCGCGTCTCCACGAACCCCGACCGCCGGGCGGCCGGCCCCGGCCCGGACGAAGGCCGCGAGCCGGACGCCCCGGCGACGCGGGCCGGGGGGCGGACCGGCATCGACGCGTCACGGCTCGCCCCGTCGGCCGCTCCGGATGCCGGGACCGGCTGCGACCATCTGGTCCAGTTCTACGAGCGCGACGCGTTCCTCGTGGAGACGGCCTGCCGCTTCGTTGCCGAGGGGGCCGGCGGGCGCGTCGTCATCGCCAGCGGGCCGCACCTCGACGGCATCGATGCGCGACTGCGCGCGGCGGGGCTCGACCCGGAAGCCGACCGGATGCACGGGCGCTACGTCACCCTCGATGCGGCCGAGACGCCGTCGCGCGTCGTGGACCGCGGCCGGCTCGACGAGCGGCGCCTCCTCGAGCGGCTCGAAGGGGTGATCGCGACCGCCTCCCGGGGAGGCCGCGAGCCGGTACGGGTCTTCGGCGAGATGGTCGCCCTCCTCTGGACCCAGGGACACCGGGAGGCGGCCCTCCGCCTCGAGGCGCTCTGGAACGGCCTGGCGAGGCGCGACGCCGTCGAGATCCTCTGCGCCTACCCGATGCAGAGCTTCACGAGCGCGGCGGACGCGGCGCCGTTCGGCGAGATCTGCGAGAAGCACTCCCGGGTGCTGCCGGCCGACGGGTACGCGGAGCTCACGGCCGGGGAGGACCGCCGGCGGACGATCGCCCGGCTGCAGCAGCGGGCAAGCGCCCTCGAGGCCGAGGTCGCGGCACGAGCGGCGCTCGAGGCGCGGCTCCGGCGCCGCGAGGCGGAACTCTCCGACTTCCTCGACAACACCGTGGAGGGGCTGCACCGGGTGGACCCCGACGGCACGATCCTCTGGGCCAACCGGGCCGAGCTGGCGATGCTCGGGTACGCCCCCGACGAGTACGTCGGCCGCCACGTCGCCGACTTCCATGTCGACCGCGACGTGGCCGACGACATCCTGGCGCGGCTCCTTCGCGGCGAGTCGCTTCGCGACCAGCCGGCCCGCCTGCGCTGCAAGGACGGCTCGATCCGTGAGGTGCTCATCGCCTCCAGCTCCCTCCACGAGGACGGCCGGCTCCTCTACACCCGGTGCTTCACCCGCGACGTGACCGAACGCCTCGCGTGGGAGCGGGAAATGGCAACGCTCCTCGCGCGCGAGCAGGCGGCCCGCGCCGAGGCCGAGTCGGCCGTCCTGGCGCGCGAGGTGTTCCTCGCCCGGGCCTCCCACGAGCTCAGGACCCCGCTCACCTCCGCGCTCGGCACGATCCACCTGCTCGAGCGCGCGATCGACGGCAGGCTCAAGGAGCGTCCCGAGGGGCTGGTCGCGATCGCACGGCGCAACCTCTCGACGATCCTGACGCTGGTCACGGACCTGCTCGACGCCTCGAAGCTCGCCCTGGGCAACGAGCCGATCGCCCTCGAACCGGTCGAGCTGTCCGTCGCGGTGGCGGCCGCCTTCGAGCTGGTCGGCGCGCCGGCGCGCGAGAAGGGGGTGGCCCTTCGGGAGGCGGTGCCGCCCGGCCTCACGGTCGCCGCCGAGCCGGCCCGCCTCGAGCAGTTGCTCGTCAACCTCCTGACCAATGCGGTCACGTTCACCCCGCCCGGAGGCGAAGTCGTGGTCGAGGCCGAGCCGACCGGGGCGGCCGGCGTCGCGATCCGCGTGCACGACACCGGCATCGGGATCGCTCCGGAGGCGATCGAGAAGGTCTTCGAACCGTTCTTCCGCGTCGAGAGGGGTCCGGCCGGGGGCGCGCCGCGCGGCGCCGCGCCCAGGGGCTCCGGCCTCGGGCTCGCCATCTGCCGCCGGATCGTCGCGCGCCACGGCGGACGGATCTGGGCCGAGAGCGGCGGCGCCGGACGGGGGAGCACCTTCGTCGTCCACCTGCCGCGTGACGCCGATCAGAAGACGTAGCCGATCGAGAAGTGGACCTCGCCGCTCGACTCGCCCGGCTCGCGGTCGAGCTTGTGCCCGTAGTCGAGCCTGATCGGCCCGACCGGCGTCACGTAGCGCAGCCCGAGGCCGACCGACATGCGCTGGTCGCCGAGGTCGACGTCCTTCTCGTCGAGCCAGACCTGGCCGGCGTCGAAGAACAGGGCGCCGGCGAAGCCGAAGGGGAGCGGGTAGCGCAGCTCCACGTTCTCGTTGATCGAGATGTTCCCGCCGGTCTCGGTGCCGTCGGGCGCCTTCGGCGAGATCGAGTCCAGGTCGAAGCCGCGCACGCTGTTGGCCCCTCCGAGGAAGAAGCGGCGGATCAGGGGCACCTCGTGGCTCACCCCGTACGGGACCGCGTAGCCGCCCCGGAGCGAGAGCGCGAGCACGACGCGACGCGTCCGCTCGAGGGGGACGAACCACGACGTGCCGGCGATGATCCGGACGAACTCCGCCTCCGAGAGGAACGCCTGGTTGGCCACCTCGACGCTCAGCGTGTTGAGGAAGCCGCGCGTCGGGTTGAAGGGGTCGTCCCGCCTGTCCCAGACGACGACCGGCCGCAACGAGCCGATGCGCACGGTCCCCACGTCCTCCCGCGGATCGATGACGGTGCCCGGCTCCACGTCGTAGGTCTCGGTGGACTCGAACTCGTACGCGAAGGAGACGCGCACCGACCGGGTCAGGTTGCGCTGGACGCCCGTCGCGAAGGCGCGGCGGCGGAAGGAGAAGTTCTCCTCCTCGCGGTCCTGGTAGATGAGCCCGATCCGGCCGTCGAGCCGCACGCCGAAGACGTAGGGCTGCAGGTAGTCGACGCCGTAGAGGCTCTCGCGGTCGCCCGCGATCCCCCGGAGCGTGACGCTCCGGTCGGCCCCGTAGAGGTTCCGGAAGGTCACGTCGCCGAAGACCCTGAGCCGCTCCTCGAGGCTGTAGTCGGCGCCGAAGCCGAGGTCGACGCGGTTGGCCTCCTCGACGGCCACGAGGAGGTCGCGCGAAACCGGTTCCGCGGCACCCTCGCCGGGCGACCCGACCGGCACCGGCGCCGCGCCCGTGCCGGGGGCCTCGTCGACCGGCCGCACGCTGACGTTGCGCAGGAAGCCGATCCGGCCGATGTTGCGCTGGCTTTCGAGCACCCGCGCCGGGTCGTAGGGATCGCCCGGCTCGACGGTCATCTCGCGCCTGAGCACCGACGTCTGCGTGAAGAAGTTCCCCCGGTAGATGATCTTGCCGACCAGCGTGCGCAGCCCCGGGGTGACGCTGAAGCGGATGCGCGCCTCGGGCGGCGAGGTCGTGAGCTCCACGTCGGGGACGACCGACGGCGTGAGGTACCCCTGCGTGGCGAGCGCCTCGACGAGCCACTCGGTCGCCTGGTCGACGGCCGCGAGGCTGAACGGCTGGCCGGCCTTGATCGGGAAGTCTCGCGCGAGCCGGTCGGCCGGCAGCGGGTCGGCACCCTCGACGTCGACGTCCGATACGACGTAGCGCGGCCCTTCGCGCACCGTGATGGTGATCCACATCCGATCGCGGGCGTCGTTGTAGCGGAAGTCGACGTCGGTCACCGCGGCGTCGAGGAAGCCCTGCCGTCGGTAGTAGGTCTCGATGGCGTCGAGGTCCTGCTCGAACTCCGACTGGAGGAAGTAGCCCGACGCGAGCAGCCCGAAGGTGGAGCGCTTGCGGGTGACCATCTGCTCGAGGAGGTCGTCCCGGGACACCTCGGCGTTGCCGACGAACTCGACGCCGCGGACCCGGAGCGACGGTCCCGGGTCGATCCGGAAGATGACCTGGCGCCCACCCTCCGTATCGACCGCGCGGGCGGAGACCGAGGCCCAGGCATGGCCGTCCGCGCGGAGGTGCGCCACCAGGCGGTCGGAGAGGAGCGAGAGCCCCTCGGGGCTGAAGTCCGGCTGGTCGCCGAGGTCGAGCGCCTCGACGAACTCGGCGTAGTCGCAGTCGACGAGGGGGAGGATGTCCCACCAGCGGCAGCCACCCACTCGCTCGGGCGGGGCGCCCTCCGCCGTCACCCGCTCGAAGACGAGTTCCGTGCGCCTGCCGGCGCGCACCTGGACGGCGATCGAGGCCCGGCGCCCGTCCTCGTCCACGGCGACCTCGGGCCGGCCGACCTGCGCTTCGAGGTAGCCCCGCTCCCGGAGCGTCGACGCGATCCGCCGGACCCCCTCGTCGATGCG
>DATCKS010000486.1:0-3414 GCA_036562265.1 Thermodesulfobacteriota bacterium
CCGCTGGCCGCCTCGAAGAGCCCCGGCTTCGAGTGCCTGGCGTCGGTGAAGGCGCCGGGCTCGAAGCCGAAGAGTTCCGCCTCGAGGAGCGTCTCGGGGATGGCGGCGCAGTTCACCTCGATGAAGGGGCCGCGCGCCCTCGGCCCGCTGTCGTGGACGATGCGAGCCACGAGCCCCTTGCCGGAGCCGGTCTCGCCCTGCAGGAGCAGGGTGGGGACCAGGGGGCTGCCGATCGCGTCGAAGGCGGCGAGCTGGCGGATCTGCTCGCGCAGGGAGCGGATGGCGGCAGACGCGCCGACGAGACGGTCGGTCGGGTGGCCGGCGACCGGGGCGGGCTGCCGGATCGCGGCCGCCCTCGCCAGGCCGTCCTGAGAAGACGATCGGAGCACCATCGATGGTTCCAGCGGCCAGATGTGGTTGCACCATTATTGGTGCTCGGCGGATGCCTGACAAGGTCGAATCCGTTGCACGGGGGCCACTTGACGCGGCCGCTGCGGTTGGCGCCCTTCTTGCGGACACGAGCCGGCATGACGGCATCGAGCGCGATCCCCGTGGCGTCCGAAGAGCTGACCGCGTTCCTGCAGGCCCTGGTCCGCGTCCCGAGCGTGAACCCGCCGGGCGGCGAGGGACCGGTCGCGGCGCTCGTGGCGGCGAAGCTCCGCGACCTCGGCTTCGACGTACGGGTCGTGGAAGCCGAACCGGGGCGTCCCAACGTCATCGCGCACAAGGGGGGAACCGGCCGGGGCCCCACGCTCCTCTTCAACGGCCACATGGACGTGCAGCCGGCCGCCTCCGGGTGGACGCGCGATCCCTTCGGTGCCGAGATCGAGGGGAGCCGCCTCTACGGTCGCGGCTCGGTCGACATGAAGGCCGGCCTCGCCGCCATGGTGTTCGCGGCCGACGCGCTCGAGCGGGCCGGCATCCGGCTGGCGGGCGATCTGGTGATCACGGCGGTTGCCGACGAGGTCTCGGGCGGGCACAAGGGGACCGGGTTCCTGGTCCGCGAGCGGCTCGTGTCGGCCGACATGGCGGTCATCGGCGAGCCGACGGGGGAGCAGGTGAACGTCTGCCACCGGGGGGCCCTCTGGGTGGAGATCGAGGTGGTCGGCAAGTCGGCCCACGGCGGCCGCCCCTGGCTCGGCGTGAATGCCGTCAGCAAGATGGCGAAGCTCATACGGGCCATCGAGTCCGACCTCCTGCCCGGCCTCCAGTCGCGCACGCACCCGCTCGTGCCTCCCCCGACCATCAACTTCGGGACGATTGCCGGCGGCACCAAGTTCAACCTCGTGGCCGACCGCTGCGTGCTGCAGCTCGACCGGCGGCTCGTTCCCGGTGAGTCGATCGACTCGGCGCTGCGCGAGATCGAGGCCACCTGCGCGGCGGTCCGCGCCGCCGATCCGGAGGCCTGGTCGTACGAGGTCCGCGAGGTCATGCGGGTCACGCCGGGCGAGATCTCGCCCGACGCGCCCATCGTGCGGGCGTGCCAGCGGGCGTTCCGGGAGGTGACCGGACGCGAGGCCGGCATCGGGGCGACGGCCGGGTTCGAGGACGCCCACTTCCTGCTCGACGCCGGCATCCCCACGGCCATGTTCGGCCCCTACCGGCGCAAGGAGGAGGACCCGGCCGGCCGGCCGTTCTTCACGACGTCCGGCATGGCCGACGAGTTCGTGGACCTCCGGGACGTCGTCACGGGCGCGCAGGTCTACGCCAGGCTCGCCCTGAACCTGCTCGGGTAGGGCGATGCCGGCCGCGCCGAACCTCGCCCCGCTCGTCGCCTACCTCCACGGCCTTCGCGCCGAGGAGCTACCGCCGCCGGTGGTCGGACGGGCCGTGGAGATCATCCTCGACACGGTCGGCTGCGCGCTCGGCGGCACCCGGACCGACCTCGGCGCCACGCAGGCCAGGGTGCTCGGCCGGCTCGCCGGGTCGGGGCCGGCTACGGGGCTCGGCGTCCGCCGCGGACTCGACCCGGTGTCCGCCGCCTTCCTCAACGCGACCCTCGCCGACGCGCTCGACTACGAGGACACCCTGCTCGGGCACCCGAGCGCGACGATCGTGCCCGCCGCCCTGGCGGTCGGCGAGGTCGTCGGCGCGAGCGGGCGCGACGTGATCGCCGCCGTCGTCGCCGGCTACGAGGTGGGTGTCCGCATCGCCCGCGCGACGCGCCCGAGCGCGGAGCGGGCGCGGGAGATCGCCGCCGGCTACGCGTGGAAGGCGTTCGGGGCGGTCGCCGCGGCGGCGAAGCTGCTCGGCCTCACGGCCGAGCAGACGATGGACGCCTTCGGCTACGCGGGAGCCGCCTCGCCGGTCCCGGTCTGGATCACGAAGTGGCGGCGCCCGCTCCACTGGCTCAAGAACAACTTCGGCGAGCAGGCGCGCGCCGGCGTGCTCGGCGCCTTCATGGCCCGTGAAGGCTTCCGCGGGCCGAGGCTGATTCTCGACAGCGATCTCGGGTTCTGGCGGATGATCGGCTCCGACCGCTTCGACCCCGCCGAGCTGACGCGCGGGCTCGGGACGCACTACGAGATCGCCGAGACGCACATCAAGCCGTACCCGGCCTGCCGCTTCCTCCACACGCTGATCGAGGTCGTCCGCGCGCTCAGGGAACGCGAGCGCCTTCGCCCCGAGGACGTCGAGGCGGTGACGGTCCGGTCGTTCCGCGAGATGACCGACTGGTTCGACGACCCCGAGCCGGAGACCCTCGTGGACGCCGAGTTCAGCGCGCCGTACGCCGTGGGGGTCGCCCTGCTCGACCTGCCGGTCGGGCCGGAGTGGTACCTCCCGCAGACGATGCGCGATCGCCGTCTCCTCGCGCTGGCGCGCACGGTGCGGCTCGAGGGGTCGGCGGAGGCCGACGCCGGCTTCGCTCGCGGGCTCTATCCGGTAGAGGTGACGATCCGGACGCGCGACGGACGCCGGCTCGTCGGCGCCGAGTCGGTGCCGCTCGGCAGCCCGGCGAGGCCCGTCGCGGCGGCGGAGGTGGAGCGGAAGTTCGCGACGCTGGCCGGGCCGGTGCTCGGCGCGGGTCCGGCGCGCGAGGTCTGGGCGATCGGACAGCGCCTGCCGTCGCTCGGCGACATCCGGGAGTGGACCGTGCGGCTCGTCGGCGAGCCGTGAGAGGAGAGTCATGAGACCTGGAGGTGATCGGATGCGTGTCTCCGTGGGGAAGGCCGTCGTGGCGGTCGTCGCCCTGCTCGTCGGCCTCGTGGGGACGCCGGCGGCGGGCGCGGCCGCCCCGGCCGACGAGTTCGTGTTCCTGCAGCGCGCCGAAGCCGGCAGCCTCGACCACCTGCGCGACTTCTCGGTCGCGGCGCTCGGGATCCACGCGCACATCTACGACCCGCTGGTCGACATGGAGGGGCCGGACTTCACGCTCGCCCCCAAGCTGGCGACCTCCTGGGAGGTCGTCAACCC
>DATCKS010000488.1:0-5802 GCA_036562265.1 Thermodesulfobacteriota bacterium
GGTCGCGCATCTGTGCGGGCTCGACGAGAGGCCCAAGCCCGGTGAGCCAGGCTGACCCACGGGCTCACGACCCCAAGGCCTGACGGTCTACCGGGCTCGGCTCGTTGACGCCCCCAAGATACAAGGCCTTTCCATTTTCCAGAGACGGTCGAGCCCTGCCCGCTGTCGATGCGCAGCTGGGGATCGGCCGGGGACGCCCGGCCGCCGCGAGCCGCCGGCACGCCGACCGCGTGGAGGAGAACCTGAACCCGGTCGGTCGGGTCTACTACGCGGCCTCCACGATGATCTGCGTGCCGGTGTCGCTCGCCGGCAACGGCCCGGCCCTCGGCGCCCAGGCAGGCGAGGCGCGCCTGCGCGAGATCGCGACGGCCGCCGGCTTTCGCCACTTCCGGCGCGCGGCCGAGACCCCGTTCAACATCGTCCTGGAAGCCCGGCCGTAACAACCCCCGGGGGTCAGGCCCCGACACCTGCTCGGGTTGGAAAATGGAAAGGCCTGACCCCCTGGAAAATGGAAAGGCCTGACCCCGACGCCCGACGCCGGAGCAAAACGGTATTGCGGGCCGGCGCCGGGGGACGCGAGGCACGTCGGGCGGGGCGTGCGCTAGGATGACGGTTATGGTGCGTCCGGTCATTCTGGCTCTTGGCGTGGTCGCGCTGCTCGCGGGTGGGCTCGCCCCCGCTCCGGCGTCGGCGCAGTCGACGATCCGCATCGGCGAGATCAACAGCTACAGCGGGATCCCGGCCTTCACCCTCCCCTACCGCTACGGCGCCCAGCTTGCCGTGGAGGAGATCAACGCCTCCGGGGGGGTCCTGGGGCGCAAGCTCGAGGTCCTCTTCCGCGACGACGCCGGCAAGCCGGGCGACGCGGTGACGGCGGCCAACAACCTGGTGGCCCGCGAGGGGGTGGCGCTCCTCGCCGGGACCTTCTACTCGCACGTCGGCCTCGCCGTGTCGGACTTCGCCAACCAGCGAAAGGTCCTCTTCGTGGCGGCCGAGCCGCTCACGGACGCGCTCATCTGGGAGAAGGGCAACCGCTACACCTTCCGGCTGCGGCCCGGCACCTACATGCAGGCGGCGATGCTGGTCGAGGAGGCGGCGAAGCTGCCGGCGAAGCGCTGGGCGACCGTGGCGCCGAACTACGAGTACGGGCAGGCCGCGGTGGCGGCGTTCAAGAAGCTCCTCTCCGAGAAGCGCCCGGACGTCGAGTGGGTCGCCGAGCAGTGGCCGGCGCTCGGCAAGATCGACGCCGGCGCGACCATCCAGGCGCTCGCGCGGGCCAAGCCCGAGGCGATCTTCAACGTGACCTTCGGCGGCGACCTCGCGCGGCTCGTCCGCGAGGGGCAGACGGTCGGCTTCTTCACGGGCAAGTCGGTCGTGAGCCTCCTGTCCGGGGAGCCCGAGTACCTCGACCCGCTCGGCGCCGAGGCGCCGGAGGGCTGGATCGTCACCGGCTACCCCTGGTACTCGATCGACACGCCCGAGCACCGGCGCTTCGTCACGGCGTACCGCGAGCGGTTCGGCGACACGCCGCGCCTCGGCTCGCTCGTCGGCTACAACACCTTCCTCGCGATCGCCGCCGCGCTACGCAAGGCGGGGAGCACCGACACCGACGCGCTCGTCGCCGCCATGAAGGGGCTCACCTTCCAGTCGCCGATCGGACCGATCACCTTCCGCGCGAGCGACCACCAGTCGACGATGGGGGCCTTCGTCGGCCGCCTCGCGATCCGCGACGGCAAGGGGGTGATGGTCGACTGGCGCTACGCCGACGGGGCCCGGTACCTCCCGGACGAGCGGGCCGCGGCGGCCATGCGGCCGGCCGACTAGGACGCGCCGGGCGCGCTGCGCTTCCGAGGTGGGGTCCTACGTCGTCCAGTTCCTGAACGGACTGGCCACCGCCTCCTCGCTCTTCCTGGTGGCCGCCGGTCTCTCGATCATCTTCGGCGTCACCCGCATCGTCAACTTCGCGCACGGCGCCTTCTACATGCTCGGCGCCTACGTCGCCGTGTCCCTCGTGCCGCACACGGGCGGCGGCGCCGTCGGGTTCTGGACCGCCGTGCTCGCGGCGGCGCTCGTCGTGGGGGCGCTCGGCGTCGTCATGGAGCGGCTCCTCCTGCGCCGCGTCTACAGGGCCCCCGAGCTGTTCCAGCTCCTCGCGACGTTCGGGGTGGTCCTGGTCGTGCAGGACGCCGTGCTCCTCCTCTTCGGCCCCGAGGAGCGGCTCGGCCCGAGGGCGCCCGGCCTCGAGGGCGCGGTGTCGGTGCTCGGGCGCGCCTTCCCCGCCTACAGCCTCTTTCTCATCGTCCTCGGGTTCGCCGTCGCGGCCGCGCTCGCGTTCCTCTTCCGGCGGACGCGGTGGGGCGTCCTCGTCCGGGCGGCGACCGAGGACCGCGAGACGGTGGCGGCGCTCGGCGTGAACGAGGCGTGGCTCTTCACGAGCGTGGTGGCGCTCGGCACGGCGCTCGCCGGCCTGGGGGGCGCGCTGCAACTGCCGCGCGAGCCGGTCCACCCCGCGATGGACGTGCAGGTCATCGCCGAGGCGTTCGTCGTCGTGGTGGTGGGCGGCCTCGGGAGCCTCTGGGGGGCCTACCTCGCCTCGATCCTGATCGGCGAGCTGCACGCCTTCGGCATCCTGGTCTTCCCCGAGATCACGCTCGTCCTGGTCTTCCTCGTCATGGCGGTCGTGCTCGTCGTTCGGCCCTCCGGGCTCCTCGGGCGTCCGGAAACGGCGGCGCCGGGCCGCGCCGCGGCGCTCGCCGCGCCGCTCCTCATGCCGCCGTCCCGGCGAACGCTCGCGGTCGAGGTCGGTCTCGCCGCCCTCCTCGCGGCCGCACCGCTCGCGCTCGACGCCTACGCCCTCGGCGTCCTCTCGGAGGTCCTCGTCTACGCGCTCTTCGCGGCGAGCCTCCACCTCCTCATGGGGCCAGGCGGGCTCGTCTCCTTCGGCCACGCCGCCTACTTCGGCCTCGGTGCCTACGGCGCGGCGCTGACGGCCACGCGGCTCGGCGTGCCGATGCCGGTCGCGCTGGTCGCGGGGGTCACCCTGGCCTTCGCGGGCGCGCTCCTCTTCGGCCGATTCGCGGTCGGCCTCGGCGGCGTCTACCTGGCGATGCTCTCCCTCGCCTTCGCCCAGATCGCCTACGCCGTCGCCTTCCAGTGGGTCCCGGTCACCGGCGGCGACAACGGGATCCTCGGCGTCTGGCCCCCCGGCTGGGTCGCCACGCCGGCCGGCTTCTACTACGTGGCGCTGGCGCTCTGCGGCGGGGCCGTCCTCTTCTTCCGGCGGGTCGTCTTCGCGCCGTTCGGCTACGCGCTCCGGGCGGCGCGGGACGCCGCCGCCCGTGCCGAGGCGAGCGGCATCGACGTCCGCCGCCAGCGGGCGCTCGCCTTCGCCCTGGCCGGCGCGGGCGCCGGGCTCGCCGGCGCGCTGTACGCGTTCCTCAAGGGGAGCGTCTTCCCGGAGTCGCTCGGCATCGCCACCTCCCTCGACGCCCTCGTCATGGTGCTCCTGGGCGGCGTCCACACGGTGGCCGGGCCGGTCGTGGGGGCGGCGGTCTACAAGACGCTCCAGGTGATCCTCGCGACCTACACCGACTACTGGCGCCTCGTCGTCGGCGCGACGCTCGTGGCGCTCGTGGTCGCCTTCCCGCAGGGGCTGGTCGGCTTCGCCGTCGGCCGGCTGCGCGCAGGCAAGGCTCGGCCGTGAGCGATCCGGCGAACAGCAGCCGCGAGCCGTTGCCGGAGGCGCGGCGGGAGCCGCGCCGTGAGGCGAGCGGCCACCGGTCGGTTGGCGCGCCGCAGGCGCGCCGAGGAGCGGAGGCCCGGCTTGGCCGGGCCGGAGCGGAAGCCGGCCGCGAGCCGTTGATGGAAGGTCGCGGGCTCGCGAAGCGGTTCGGCGGCGTCGAGGCGGTGCGCGGCGTCGACCTCGCGGTCCGCCGCGGCGAGGTCGCCGCCCTGATCGGCCCCAACGGCGCCGGCAAGACGACCTGCTTCAACCTCCTCACGGGGCAGCTCCGGCCGGACGCCGGCCGGGTGCGGCTCCGCGGCCGCGACGTGACCGGCAGGCCGCCGCACGACCTCGCGCGGCTCGGCGTCGGGCGCACCTTCCAGGTCACGACGGCCTTCGCCTCGATGACCGTCCGCGAGAACGTGCAGGTCGCCTGCCTGGCGAGGCACCGCCGGCTCGCCGGCCTGGTGAGGCCGGCCGCCGGGTGCTTCGTCGCCGAGGCCGACGCGCTCCTCGAGCGGGTCGGGATGGCGGACCAGGCCGACCGCGCGTGCGGCGTCCTCGCCTACGGCGACCTCAAGCGGGTCGAACTGGCGGTGGCGCTGGCGCACGAACCGGACCTGCTCCTCATGGACGAGCCGACGGCGGGGCTCGCGCCGCCCGAGCGGCACGCGCTCATGACGCTGGTGAGTTCCCTCGTCGCCGACCACGGGCTCACGGTGCTCTTCACGGAGCACGACATGGACGTCGTCTTCGGTCACGCCGCGCGCGTGCTCGTCATGCACCGGGGCGAGATCATCGCCGACGGCCCGCCCGACGTCGTGCGGGCCGATCCCCGCGTGCAGGCCGTCTACCTCGGGGGCGGGACGTGACGAAGGCGCTCGTCCTCGAGGGGGTCGACGCCTGGTACGGCGCGGCCCAGGTCCTCTTCGGGCTGTCGCTGCGCGTCGCGCCCGGCGAGGTGGTGGCGCTCCTCGGTCGCAACGGCGCGGGCAAGACGACGACGCTCAGGGCGATCATGGGCCTCGTGCCGAGGCGGCGCGGCCGCATCGAGTACGGCGGCGTCGATCTCACGGGGCTGCCGACGCACCGGATCGCCCGGCTCGGGATCGGCTACGTCCCCGAGGACCGCCGCATCCTCGCCACCCTCACCGTCCGCGAGAACCTCGAGGTCGGCCGCCAGCCGCCTCGTCCCGGCGCGCCGGTCTGGTCGGTGTCCCGGCTGTTCGACCTCTTCCCGAGCCTCGCATCGATGGCCGACCGGTCGGCCGGCGGGATGAGCGGCGGCGAGCAGCAGATGCTGGCCATCGCCCGGACCCTCATGGGCAACCCGTCGCTCCTGCTCCTCGACGAGCCGTCCGAGGGGCTCGCGCCGCTGGTCGTCGAGGAGCTGGCACGGACGCTCTCGAAGCTGGCCGGCGAGGGCCTCTCGGTGCTCCTCGCCGAGCAGAACGTTCACTTCGCCCGCCGGCTCGCCGGCCGCGCGGCGATCGTCGAGAAGGGTCGCGTCCAGGTGGAGGGGACCATGGAGGCGATCGTGGCGGACGAGGGGCTGCGCCGGCGGTACCTGGCGGTGTGACCGGCACGTCGAGCGCGACACCCCGTGCGACGCGAGCACCGGAATGTGATATAAGTTTGCGCCAGGCAACGTACGCGCAGGAGCGGCGGCACGTCTCCAATGGGTAATGGGTCCCTCGGCGCCGCCCACCGCAACCAGGGACGACTTCCGAGAAGCCTTCGCCGATGGAACCGGACCGGATCGCGTATCTCCCGATTGTCGATCGACCCTCGCTGAAGTGGCCCGGTGGCAAACGCTTGGCGCTCTGGGTCGTGCCCAACATCGAACACTACGAGTATCTCCCCCCGGCCAATCCGATTCGTGATCCCTATCCACGCACGCCGCACCCGGATGTCCTGAGCTATGGCGCCAAGGATTACGGCAACCGGGTCGGGCTCTGGCGCCTCTTCGAGGTCATGGACCGTCACGGGATCCGGTGCACGGTCTCCCTGAACATCGCCGCATTCGAGCACTACCCGGAGATCTTCGAGGCGTGCGAGCGCCGGGGCTGGGACTACAT
>DATCKS010000490.1:0-7052 GCA_036562265.1 Thermodesulfobacteriota bacterium
CTCGAGGAAGGGGGCAATACCCGGCTGCGCGGCGCCGCCGCCCACGAGGAGCAGCCGCGTCACCTCCGGACCGCCGGCCTGCCGGTAGGCGGCGAGGGTCTTGTGCAGCTCGGCCGCCAGCGTCTCGAGGGCGTGCGCGACCGCCACCCGGGCCGCCGCCTCGGCCGCGTCGCCGCCGTCGGCCGCCTGGGGCCGAAGGTCGCGCTTGCGCGCCTCGGCCTCGGCCTCCGGGAGCCCGAGCGCCTGGGCGATCGCGCGCGTGATCGCCTGACCGCCCCCCGTGATCGTCCGGACGAAGCGGAGCCGGCCGTCGGCCACGACCGCCACGCCGGTCTTGCTGGCGCCGAGGTCCACCACGGCCGTCGCGCCGGGCGTCTCGGACGCGGCGGGTGGGACCGCCACGGCGAGCGGGGCCAGGGCCGCCGTGTCGAGGTCGACGCGGCGCGGCTCGAGCCGCGCCGCCGTGCAGGCCTCGAGGAGCTGGGCGACGTCTCCGTTCGGCGCCGCGGCGGCGAGGACCGATACCTCGCCCGCGCCGGCAGGCGAGACGCGCTGGTAGGCGACGACGACCTGATCGAGCGCGAAGGGGATCTGCGTCTCCAGCTCGAAGGGCACGACCTTGTCGAGCTGCTTCGCCGCCCCGGCCGGGAAGGTGAGGAGCCGCGTCGACACCCGCTGGCCCGGCAGGGCCGTGAGGACGTCGTCCCCCCGCAGAGGCTCGAGCGCCGACAGGCGGCGCAGCCGCTCGGAGAGCGGGATCCCGGGCTCCTCGACCCGCGTCGCGCAGGCGACCTGGACCGATCGGAGCCCCCCGCGAAGGACGATCGCCTTCACGGCCGAGGTGCCGATGTCCAGGCCGACCGCGGAGCGGAACATGCTGGCCATGCTACGAAGGCGACCCCCTGGGTGTCAAGGTGACACGGGTAGGCGCCGGCGCCGAAACGCCAGGCAAATCCGCAACTTGTCCAAGGGAGAGGCGAGGCGGGACCGCTCGGCGGCCGCCCCGCCCGCTAGGCGTTGAGGGAGCTGAGGGTCTTGAGGATCTTGTTGAGGTCCTTCTTCTTGTAGATCCACATCTTGCCGCGCTTCTCCGCGGGGATCTTGTTGCGGCGCGCGAGGTAGTTGATCTCGTCCGGCGAGATCGCGAAGGGAAGTACCTGCGCGAGCTGCTTGGACGTGAGACCTTCGTTCGGCTTCTCCATCTGGTGCTGTTTCTCCTGTCGAGTCGAGTAGCGCCTGGTCATGGCCCCGTGGAACCGCCACGGTTCCAACCGCGTCGTTCTGACGCTCAGGGGCACCGATTTGTTCGCACAGTATAGCGCATGCAGTCGCCATGCCGGGTCCGGCGACCCGCGGGTCGAGCGCCGGCGGTGGCGAAAAAGCTCGAAAGAACGAGGTTTTGTGGCGCTCCGCCCGCCGAGACTGGCGGGGCCGACTTCCGGACACCCGGACACGGGCCGGGCTGACGTGCAAATTTGTAACAGCGCTCTGCAACGCTGCGTGTGTCTTATTCGACACGCCAGTAGTGGCGCTGGAACTGGCCACTGCGCTGCAGGACCGTGTGGAGGATCGAGACGCTGTCGCGGAAGCTCCCCGTGACGGTGACCCCGAAGTACTGGCTCTTGTAGGTCAGGAAGTTCAGGTTGCCGGTGAAGCCGGTCGCCTGCCGGAACTCGTTGATGTTCCGGAAGGGGGTCCGCACGCGGCTCTCGACCGCCCGGGTCGCCTGGGTCTCGTCGAGCCCGATGGCGACGAGCACTTCCCACGGCGCCGTGTTCGGGTTCACCCGTCCCTCGCCGTACACGGTCACGAAGGGGGTCACCTTCCGGACGATCTCCGGTGTCCACCCCCTGACGAGGCCGAGTTGCGCCACCGTGACGAGCGGCGCGTTGTCCGGGCTGTAGGGAGGCGTGAGGGACCGGTAGTAGGTCTCCTCGGCGCCGCCCGATCCGGTCACGTTGGTGGACTCGGTGTCCTGCCAGTCGACGAGCGCGTCGACGAGCCGCCTCGCCTCGGCGGCGTCCTGATCCGCGACCAGGACGAGCAGCCGCTCGAGGTAGCTGCGCCAGTCGGCGTTCACCGTGTTGCCGTTCACGAGCCGCCGGAGGTTGAGCTTCGCGTGCTCGTCGGTGATGACCATCGACACGGCGCCGCCGCCGGCGGCGACGGGGATGTTGTTGTACTGGGCCCAGATCTCGTCGAGCCCGTCGTAGGGATCGCCCCCCGGCTTCTCCCCGTCGAGACGAAGCAGCGCCTCCGCGATCGCGACGCCCCCCTCCGCGAGATGGCGCGCCTGGAGCGACGTGTAGAGGTTGCTCGCCACGGCCCGCTCGACCCGCCCCTCGTAGACGAAGGGGAAGACCGTGAGCGTCAGGACCGCCACGACCGAGACCGCCAGGAGGAGCGCCACGCCCCGTTGCCGCCGCGAACGCCTCATTGCTTCGACATCGGCAGCGTGAAGCGCGTGCCGTAGGTGAGGATGCGCGCCTCGGCAAGCGGCCCGTTGCCCCAGGGCCGCTCGGCGTCCGGGGACGGTTGCGGCACGAGCCGCACCGTCAGCCAGACGGCCTGCGGGATCCGCGCCTTGTCGGTCCACTCGTTCACCCACTCCTTCTTGCCGGGGTCGTAGACCTTCACCTCGAAGCCGACTACCCGCTCGGCCACCACGTCGCCGGGCGCCTGGGCGAGCGCCTCGACGTCGAGCCGGTCGGCCTGACGGCGGACGAGCCGCCAGTCGCGCCGGTCGTCCGAGACGACCAGCTCGTACTCGACCAGGGCCATGTCGGACGACGGCCCGCGCCCGCCGACGCGCGGCCGACCGTACGTGAGGAAGCTCAGCCGGTCGCGCGAGGCGCCCTCGAGTTCGCGGTGCTCGAGGAGGAAGCCGGCCGCCTGCGGCCTGCCTCCCTGGGCCGGCAGGGCGAACGCCGACAGCAGCTCCTGGCTCATCCGATCGATCGCGGTGCGGCCGGCGTGCGTCATCTCGGCACGCCGGTTGGCGGCCTCCTGCACGCTGAGGGCCCCGGAGAGGCTCGTTCCCACGATCGCGACGATCACGCCGAGGATCCCGAGGGCGACCAGGATCTCGACGAGCGTGAAGCCGGCCGCTCGAGCGCCGCGCATCACGACCCGCCCCGACGCTCGACCATGAAGTGCACCAGCTCGAGCCGCTCCGGCCTCGGCCCGGGCGACCAGATGACCGCGATCCGCACCTCGCGCACGCCGCGGAAGGGGGTGTCGCTCACCACCTGCTGCCAGGTGTACCCGGGGTAGTCGTCCCCGAAGTCCCCCTCCGTGGTGCCGACCTCGGGGAAGTCGCCCATCTGGACGTCGGTCATCTTCGTCTCGAGGAGGAACGTGGCGAGCGTCAGCTCCTCGGCCTGGCTCCGGAGCCGTACGGCGGCGCTCTGGGCGGAGAGCAGGCCGACCAGCGCCACGCCGAGGATCACGAGCGCGACCAGGACCTCGAGGAGCGTGAAGCCGGCGGCCGGGCCCCGGCCGGAGACGGGACGGCCCCGTTCGCTCGGGAGGCGGGCGGCCGCGCGTCTACCTGGCCGCCGGGACCGTGGCATGTCGGTCGAGCTCCGCCAGCTCGAACGCCCCCTCGTGGATCCGGGGGCGCATGTCGTAGGGCCGCACCTCGATCGTGTACACCCGCTGCTCGCCGACGGCGAGCTGGATCGCGGCGCGCTCGGCGTATCCCTTGGGGTAGAACTCCACCGACGCCTCCTGCTCGCGCTGCCGGCCGGCCCGCCGCGTCTCGACGAGCGCGAGGCGCACCCGGCCGGGCAGGACCACCACCCCGCCGAGCGAGGTCGGGTCGGGCTTCCAGGTGTCCCCGTCGAGCCGCTCCACCCGATAGGCGCGCTCGGCGAAGTCGAATCTCAGGCGGTAGGGGGTCTTGCGCACCGCCGCCTGGTCGGCCGCGTAGCGGGCGGCGCCGACGAGGCGCCGCGCCGCGGAGCGCAGCTCGATCCCGGACAGCTCGGTGAGCTTCGGGACGGCGAACCCCAGGGCCAGCGCCACCACGGCGAGGGCGACCAGGATCTCGACGAGGGTGAAGGCGGACGCCCGCCTCGAGCGGCACGCGACGGGCCCCCGGTCCAGGGCCGCGGCGGCGCGTTCGCGGCAACGGCAAGCGCCGGGCCCCCGGCCCATGGCCGGGCTGGCGCGTTCGCCCCCGAGAAACATCGAACGGGGCCGCTACCCGGTCAGAACTCGCCGGCGTAGATGTCGGCGTTCGGCCCCTCGCCGCCCGGCTGGCCGTCCGCCCCGAGCGAGAAGAGGTCGTACTCGCCCCGGGTGCCCGGATAGGCGTAGGCGTAGGGCTGGCCCCACGGATCGACCGGGACGCGAGGCAGGTAGCCTCCCTCCTTCCAGTTGACCGGGATGTTGCCGACGGTCGGCTTGGTGACCAGCGCCTCGAGCCCCTGCTCGGTGGTGGGGTAGACGCCGTTGTCGAGCTTGTAGAGGTCGAGCGCCGTCTCGATGCTCTTGAGATCGGCCACCACGCGCGTGCGCCGCGCGTCGTCGGCCTTGCCGATGACGCGCGGTCCGACGATGGCGGCAAGGATCCCGATGATCAGGACGACGACCAGGACCTCGATGAGCGTGAAACCTCCGGCGACTCGCCGGGCCCTTCTCTCGGACCGCACAGGAGCACCTCCGACACCGCCGCCGCGCTAGCGGAGGACGGTGTTCATGTCGATGATCGGCAAGAGAATCGCAAGGACGACCAGGAGCACCACCGCGCCCATCGCGAGGATCATCACCGGTTGCAAGAGAGCCGTGAGGGCGGCGATGCGCGTCTCCACGACCTCGTCGTACGCGTCGGCGACCTTGCTGAGCATCGCCTCGAGTTCGCCGCTCCGCTCCCCGACGGCGATCATGTGGGTCACGATCGGCGGGAACTGGCCGCTCCGGCGCAGCGGCTCCGACAGGCTCTCCCCCTCGGCCACGCGCGTGCGCGCCGCCTCGATGGCGCCGGCGAGGACGCGGTTGTCGACGACCGCCGCCACGATCCCGAGGGCGGGGAGCATCTGGACGCCGGCGCCGAGCAGCGTCGAGAGCGTGCGCGTCGCGCGGGCGACCGCCGCCATCCGCACGAGGCGGCCGAACACCGGCAGCCTGAGCCAGAGCCGGTCGAGCGTCTCGCGCCCCTTCGGCGTCCGGCGGTACCGGTCGAGCCCGAGCGCCGCCGCGGCGACGAGGCCGAGGATCAGCCACCAGTAGCCCCGCAGGACGTCCGTGACGGCGAGGAGCGCGCGCGTGAGCCACGGGAGCACCACCTTCTGCTCGGCGAAGACCTGCGCGATCTGCGGCACGACGTAGGTGAGCAGGAAGGCGAGGATTCCCGTGCCGACGACCAGCATGATGATCGGGTAGATCATCGCGGCGCCGAGCCGGCCTCGCAGACGCGCCTGCTTCTCCGTGAAGTCGGCAAGGCGGCCGAGCACGATGTCGAGCGCGCCGCTCGCCTCGCCCGACCGCACCATGTTGACGTAGAGCGGGGTGAAGATCCGCGGATGGTCGGCCAGGGCGTCGGCGAGGCTCGCCCCCTCGTTGACCCGCTCGCGCACCCGCGCGAGGACCGGCTTGAGGGTGGGGTGCTCCACTTGGTCCGCCAGGGCGCGCAGCGACTCGACCAGCGGCACGGCGGCGCCGACCAGCGTGGCGAGCTGCCGGGTCGTGACCGCGAGGTCGGTGGCCGAGACGCGGCGCCCGGCGCGGCGTCCCGGGCGGCCCGCGAGCGACCGGCCGGCCGACTCCTCGCGAACCTCGGTGGGGAAGATCCCGTCCTTGCGGAGCTTGGCGCGGGCCGCGCGGGCGCTCTCGGCA
This sequence comes from Thermodesulfobacteriota bacterium, assembly GCA_036562265.1. GTDB lineage: Bacteria > DASVDK01 > DASVDK01 > DASVDK01 > DASVDK01 > DASVDK01. The sequence goes on from DATCKS010000490.1 coordinate 5,839, forward strand.
TCGACGATCCCCTTCGCGGGGCGCCCGTCGGCGCCGACCCCTCGGTACTCGAAGACGGCCATGGCCTACTCCACGACGTCCTCTTGCGTCACCCGCAGGACCTCCTCCACGGTGGTCTGCCCGGCGAGGAGCTTGCGGATGCCGTCCTCGCGAAGGGTCCGCATCCCCTTCGAGATGGCGTAGTTGCGGATGGTGGCGGCGTCGGCGTTCTTCATGACCAGGTCGCGCACCCCGCTGTCGACGAGCATCAGCTCGTAGATCCCGGAGCGACCGCGGTAGCCGGTCCGCATGCAGGCCTCGCAGCCGCGGCCGCGCGCGAAGCCCTGGGCCGGCACCCGGGAGGGGTCGAGACCGAGGTCGACGAGTTCGGCCTCCGTCGGCATGTAGAACTCCCGGCAGGCGGTGCAGACGTGCCGCACGAGTCGCTGGGCCATGATGGCGATGACCGACGAGGAGACGAGGAACGGCTCGATCCCCATGTCGATCAGCCGCGTCACGGCGCCCGGGGCGTCGTTGGTGTGGAGGGTCGAGAAGACGAGGTGCCCCGTGAGCGACGCCTGGATGGCGATCTCGGCGGTCTCGGTGTCGCGGATCTCGCCCACCATGATCACGTCGGGGTCCTGGCGGAGGATCGAGCGCAGGCCGTTGGCGAACGTGAGGTCGATCTTCGGGTTGACCTGGATCTGGCCGATGCCGCGGATCTGGTACTCGATCGGGTCCTCGACCGTGATGATGTTCTTGTCGGGCGAGTTGATGCGCGAGAGGGCGGCGTAGAGCGTCGTCGTCTTGCCGCTGCCGGTCGGGCCGGTCACGAGGATGATGCCGTTCGGCCGCTTGATGAGCCGTGCGAGCTTGTCGAGGTGGTCCTCGGCGAGGCCGATGTCGGCGAGGTCGAGGATGTGGCTCCCCTTGTCGAGGAGGCGCATGACCGCGCGCTCGCCGAACGCCGTCGGCACGACCGAGAGGCGGATGTCCACGTCCTTGCCGGCGATCTTGATCCGGATCCGGCCGTCCTGCGGGAGCCGCTTCTCCGCGATGTTGAGGCCGCCCATGACCTTGATGCGCGAGAGGATCGACGACTGGAAGCGCTTCGGCGGGTTCAGGACGTTGTAGAGGACGCCGTCGATCCGGAAGCGGACCACCAGCTCGCGCTCGTACGGCTCCACGTGGATGTCGCTCGCCCGGGCCTTGACCGCCTGGAAGAGGAGCGAGTT
>DATCKS010000492.1:0-4664 GCA_036562265.1 Thermodesulfobacteriota bacterium
ACCTCATGGGGCTCACCGCGATCTGGACCGCGGTCCGCTACCGCGTGCCGCTCCTCGTCGTCGTCGCCAACAACGAGTCCTTCTTCAACGACGAGCTGCACCAGGAGCGGGTGGCGCGAACGCGCGGGCGGCCGGTCGAGAACCGCTCGATCGGACTGCGCATGAGCGACCCACCGATGGACCTCGCGATGCTCGCCCGCGGCCAGGGCGCCGTCGGCCTCGGGCCGGTGCAGAGCGCGGAGGCGCTCGCGACCGCCCTCGAGGCGGCCGCCCGCGAGACGCGGGCGGGCCGGGTCTGCGTCGTCGACGTCCACGTCGCGCCCGAGTACGCCCGCGCGATGTCCTCGAGCCTCCTGCGGCAGATCCCGTCGGCTCCGTCGAGTCCGTGAAAGGAGTGGGACGCATGGCTCACGATCCCGCGCCGTCCTGTCTTCCTCGCGAACGCGGTCTCTTCTACGGGGGCGCCTGGCACGCCCCGGTCGCGGGCCGGACGATCCCGGTGACGAGCCCCGCCACCGGCGAGGACCTCGGAACCGTCGCCGACGGCGACGCGGCCGACGTCGACCTCGCCGTCCGCGCGGCGTACGCCGCCTTCCCCGGCTGGCGCGACACGCCGGCGCGCGAGCGCGCGGCCCGCATCCGGGAGGCCGCGCGGATCCTCGCGCGGCACCGCGAGGAGCTGGCCTACCTCGACGCGCTCGACGCCGGCAACCCGCTTCGGGCGATGCTCTACGACGCCGACATCAGCGTCGAGTACATGGAGTACTTCGCCGGGCTCGTGGCCGAGATCAAGGGGGCGACCATCCCCATCGGCCCGCGCGTGCTCAACTACACGCTCCGCGAGCCGCTCGGCGTCGTGGCGAGGATCGGCGCCTTCAACCACCCCCTCCTCTTCGTCGCCGCCAAGGCGGCCGCGCCGCTCGCCGCCGGCAACACGCTCGTCGTCAAGCCGGCCGACCAGACGCCGCTCTCCGCGCTCCGTCTCGCCGAACTCTGGCGGGACGTCTTCCCGCCGGGCGTCTTCAACGTCGTGACCGGCGGCCGGGAGGCCGGCGCAGCGCTCGCCTCGCACCCGCAGGTGGCCAAGATCGGCTTCATCGGCAGCGTCGTCGCCGGCCGCGCCGTCATGCGCTCGGCGAGCGACACGCTGAAGGCGCTGACCCTCGAGCTCGGCGGCAAGAACGCCCTCGTCGCCTGCCCCGACACGAGCCCGGCCACGATCGGACGGGCCGTCGTGCGCGGCATGAACTTCCGCTACGTGACCGGGCAGTCGTGCAACTCGACGAGCCGGGTCTTCCTGCACGAGGACGTCTACGAGGCCGCCCTGCCGGCCATCGTGAAGGAGGTGGCCGCGATCCGGGTCGGCCTGCCGACCGATCCCGACACCGAGATGGGCTGCCTCTCGAGTCAGGCGCAGTTCGACAAGACGATGAGCTACATCCGGATCGGCCAGGAAGAGGGGGCGCGGCTCCTCTACGGCGGCCGCCGGCCGGACGACCCGCGGCTCGCCCGCGGCTTCTTCGTCGAGCCGACCGTCTTCGCCGACGTGACCGACGACATGCGGATCGCGCGCGAGGAGATCTTCGGGCCGGTCGTGAGCCTGCTCCGCTGGCGCGACGAGGACGACCTCGTCTCGCGCGTGAACGCCCTCGACTACGGCCTCACCGCCTCGATCTGGACGAGGGACCTCGACCGTGCCCACCGCCTCGCCGCACGGCTCCAGGCCGGGTACGTCTGGATCAACGACGCGGCCACCCACTACGTCGGCGTCCCGTTCGGCGGCTACAAGCAGTCCGGCCTGGGCCGCGAGGAGTCGATCGAGGAGCTGCTCGCCTGCACGCAGATCAAGAACGTCAACGTCGTCTTCAACGCCAACGGAGGAGAGCCATGAGGATCCCGGCGCTCGTCGCGATCGCGCTGGCGATTGCGGTCTCACCGGAGCCGGCCCGGGCGACGCAGATCGCGGTCGGCAACTTCGGCGTCGCGGCCAACGGGATGCCGTTCGCGGTCGCGCTCGACAAGGGCTTCTTCAAGGACGAGGGGATCGAGGTCACCGGCATCATCACCTCGTCCGGCGGCGGCACGTCGCTGCGCAACATGCTGGCCGGCGGCGTCCCCTACGGCGAGGTCAACCCCGGCGTCGTGGTGGCGGCCATCCAGCAGGGGGCCGACCTCAAGATCATCAGCGACAACGTCCTCACCGTCGCCGAGTTCGTCTGGGCGGTCAAGCCCGACTCCCCGATCAAGACGATCAAGGACTTCAAGGGCAAGAAGATCGGCTACACCAACCCGCGCTCGACGAGCCAGGCGCTGGCGCAGATGCTGATCCAGCGGGCCGGCCTCGAGCCTCACGAGGCCGAGATCGTCAGGACCGGCGGATTCGGCGAGATGCTCGCCGCCCTCGAGAGCGGGCTCATCGACGTCGCCGCCGTCGTCGAGCCGCTCTGGTCGAAGGTCAAGGACAAGTACCGCGCCGTCGTGACCGCGAGCGAGGTCCTGCCGCCCCTCGACAACGTCGTCGGCGTCACGACCGCCAACATGGCCGCCGAGCAGGGGGACTTCATCCGCGCCGTGATCCGGGCGAGGCGCCGGGCGGTGGAGTTCATGTACCAGAACCCCGACGAGGCGGGCGACATCATCGCCAGGCACTACAACCTCGAGCCGGAGGTGGCGCGCAGCGCCGTCCGCAATCTCACCTCGAGCCGGACCCAGGGCGTGCCATACTGGGGCTCGGGACAGTTCCACATGGACGGGCTCAAGCGGATGATCGAGCTGCAGCGCGGCCTCGGGACCATCAAGGGGGAGGTCGACTTCGAGAAGATCATCGACACGCAGTTCCTGCCCGACGACATCAAGGCCCTGAAGTAATGGCGACTCGCGAGGAGATCGCGCCGGCGGCCCGGGTCCTCCCGGGCCGCGACTCTCCCGCGGCGGCCCCCTCCGGGACGGCGCACGTGCGGCTCCGGGGCGTGACCAAGGTCTTCACCCGCCCGCAGGGGGGCGGAGACGTGCACGCCCTCGGGCCGATCGACCTCGACCTGATCACGGGCGAGTTCTTCGCCATCGTCGGCCCATCCGGCTGCGGCAAGTCGACCCTCCTCGAGGTCATCGCCGGGATCCAGGGGCCGACCGACGGCGAGATCGAGTTCGAGGGGAGGCCGATCGCCGGCGGCGTCCCCGACGGGGTCGGCGTCGTCTTCCAGGAGGACGCCTGCTTCCCCTGGCTCACCGTCCGCGACAACATCGCCTTCGGCCTGCGGAGGAGCGGCCTCGCCGCCGGCGAGCGGCGGGCGCGGGTCGACCGGGCGCTCGAGATGATGGGGCTCACCGGCTTCGCGAAGAGCTACCCGGCGCAGCTCTCGGGCGGCATGCGGCAGCGGGTGTGCATCGCCCGGACCCTCGTCATGCAGCCTCGGCTCATCCTCCTCGACGAGCCGTTCGGCGCCCTCGACCAGCAGACGCGACTCCTCATGGGCGAGGAGGTCCTCCGCCTCTGGCGCGAGACCGGGGCCACCGTCTTCCTCATCACCCACGCCCTCGACGAGGCGGCCATGCTGGCCGACCGGATCGGCGTCATGTCGGCGCGTCCCGGACGGCTGCTCGACACCGTGAAGACCGGCTGGCCGAGGGACCGCGACAGCCGCGTCGTCGCCGACCCCAGGTTCGGCGCCGTCACCGGCCGGCTCTGGGACTCGCTGCGCGCCGAGTCGCTCAAGGCCATGGGGAGGCCATGACGCGCGCCCGCCACCGGATCGCCCTCCTGCGGATCGCGGTGCTCGCCGTCGCCGTCGGCCTGCTCGAGGCCCTCTGCCGCACCGGCGTCATCGACAACTTCACCATGCCGCCCCCCTCGCGGATCGTGCGCGACCTCCTGGCCATCCTCGCCTCCGGCGCGCTGATCCCGGCCATCCTGAAGACCCTCGGCAACGCCGCCATCGCGTTCGTCCTCGCCGTCTCGGTCGGCGTGACCGCGGCCGTGTGCATCCACGCCATCCGGGGGCTGCGCGAGGCGCTCGATCCCCTCTTCGCGACCTACTACGCCATTCCGGTCCTCGCCTTCTACCCGCTGCTCATCATCCTCTTCGGCCTGGGCGACGTGCCGCAGATCGCCATCGCCTTCATGCTCGGCGTGGTCGCCGTCATCGTGAACACCCTGAACGGCCTCGACCGGGTACCGCGCGTCCTCCTCAAGACCGCGCGGATTGGCCGCATGACGCCGCTCGAGATCGCCCTCCAGGTGACGCTGCCGTACGCCGTCCCGTACATCCTGACCGGCGTGAGGCTCGCCATCGCCTACTCCCTCATCGGCATCGTCGGCTCCGAGTTCATCATGTCGAAGGGGGGGATGGGCTTCGAGATCGCCTTCGCCTACATGAACTTCGACAACGCGACGATGTACCCGCTCATCCTCCTGATCCTCGTCGTCTCGATCACCGCGAACATGCTGCTCGCGGCGTGGGAGCGGGCGCTCCTCGCGCGGCGGGGGCTCAGATGACCGTCGCCGCGGCGGCGAGGCGCTGGCGGGGGCCGGTCGCCCTGATCGTGGGGCTCCTCGTCCTCTGGCAGGTCCTCTACCTCCTGGCCGGCGAGGTCGCCCTCCGGACGCCCGCACAGACGGTTGCGTACGCGCTCTCGCTCCTCTCCCAGGACGCCTTCTGGATGCA
>DATCKS010000495.1:0-2427 GCA_036562265.1 Thermodesulfobacteriota bacterium
GCCGAGACGCACTGGTTCGACGCGGTCGGCGAGTCGGGCGACGTCGGCTGGACCCAGCTTGCGCTGACCGACCTCGAGCTTCTGGGCTTCGCCGCCTCCCTCGCGTTCGGCGACGCCGGCATCGACGCGAGGCTCCTCCCCAGACGCCTCCTCATCCTGACCGATCCCGGCTTCGAGCTCGAAGGGGCGCGGCTCATCCTCCGCAGGCCGACCACCGAGCTCGCCCTCTTCGGCGGCCGCGCCGTCGACCGCGTCGGCAGCCTCTCCACCGGCGTGACCCGCCTGGACCAGGACCTGGTCGGCCTCACGCTGCGCGGGACGACCGGACCGGTTGCGTGGAGCACGCTCTACGTGCACGGCGACGGCGCAGGCGCCGGAGCCGGCAGCCCCGGAGCCGGCGGCCGCCTGCCGGCGAGGACCGACTCGATGGGCGTCGGCGTCGAGGTCCCGGTCGCCGGCCCCCTCGCCCTCCTCGGCGAGGTGCGTTACACGACGAGACCGAACGTCGAGGGCGCGGCCGCCCGCGCGAGCGGCCTCTCGTACGCGGTCGGCCCGCTGATCGAGCGGCCCGGGCTCCGCTTCGAGGCGACCGCCTTCTCGCTCGACCCCACGTACCTGCCCATCGTGGGGTCCGAACGGAGCGCCGATCGCCGCGGGCTCTACGCGGGGGTGAGCTGGGATCCCTGGAGCGCGTTCGGGCTCTTCGGGAGCGCGCTCCGCAGCCGCAACAACCTCGCCGACGACCCCTTGCTCACGACCATCGAGACGACCCAGCTCATCCTCGGCGCGCACGCCTTCCTCCCGCTCTCCTGGCCGATCGCGCTCCTGGTACGCGGCGAGTCGACGACCCTCGAGTCGACGGGTGCGAGCCCGAGCCTCGTCGACTCCCGGACGACGACCCTCCACGGCGAGGTGTCCCAGGTGATCGGCAACTGGCGGCCGGTGCTGCGCACCCGCTTGAGCCGTCTCGACGACGCCGCCTCGGGCCGGGCGTCGGACCAGGTCGACGTGACGGCCGAGCTCTGGTGGCAGGTGACCAGGCGCGCCCGTCTCTGGAGCGCGATCGGGTGGAACGACCTGTCGGGGACGGCCGGCATCACCCGTCAGACGAACAGTCTCGTGAGGCTCGGCGGCGAGCAGCGCGTGTCGGCCAACCTGTTCGTCCGCGGCGAAGCGGAGGTCACGCGAACCGACCACGCCGGCACCCGTACGGTCCGCACCGGGGCGACCGGGAGCGTCGGATACCGACACCGCTACTTCGACGCCTACCTCGACCTGCGCCGCAGCTGGACGACGACCGAGACGATCGACGGCATCGCCGGCGAGACCACGATCTCGCGGACGGACGACGGCGTCTACCTCCGCGTGGCCGTTCCCCTGCGCTGGGGCCAGCCGACGCCGCCGCCACTCGGTCGTCAGGCGGCCGCCGACGACGACGGGTGGGGCACGATCGAGGGGCGCGTCTACGTCGACGAAGACGGCGACGGCGTGCCCGACCCGGGCGAGCCAGGCGTGAACGGGCTCTCGGTCATCCTGGACGGCCTGCCCGGCACCGTCGTCCGGACCGACGAGGAGGGACGCTTCGCCTATCCACGGGTCGCCTCCGGGCTCCACTCGGTCCGGGTCATCGTGCGCCGGCTGCCGGCCGACTTCGACCTGGTGAGCCCTCAACTCGTCGAGGTGACGGTCGTGCGTCGCGCGACGGCGCACGTCTCGTTCGCCGTCCAGCGGCTCGGCCGGATCGCCGGCCGGGTAACGCGCCTCGAGGTCGGCGCCGACGGCGAGACGCGGCCCCTTGCCCACACGACCCCGATCCCGCTCTACCTCAGGCGGGGCGACGACATCTGGCAGGCGTTCACGGACGACGAGGGGGCCTACGCGTTCGACACGGTTCGGGGCGGGGAGTACGAGCTGTTCGTCGACCCGGCCGCCTTGCCGCGCCGCGCCGCCGTCGAGCCCGGCTCGCGGACGGTGCGGCTCGGCCCCGGCGAGGTGGTCGAGGGGGTCGACTTCACGATCCGCCAGCCGGCTCGCGGCGAGGTCCGTAGCGGCGACGGCGCGCGCAACGGCCGCGCGGCCCCGCCGGGTGCGGCGCCGGCCCTCCTCGCGAGCGACGCCGGGCCCGCGCGGTCCCGCGACTGCGTCGGCGACGCCCCCGAGCCCGGCATGATCGGCGTCTTCCGCTTCGCGACCGACTCGTCGGAGCTCCGGGAGCCCGAAGAGCTGCGGCCGGCGCTCGTGCGCTGGGCCGAGTGGCTGCGGGGCGACCCCACGCGGAAGATCCTGATCGAGGGGCACACCGACCGGCGCGCCGACGATCCGTACAACTTCGGGCTCGCGGCCCGCCGCGCCTACGCCGTCTACCGTGCGCTCGCCGACCTCGGCGCGCCCGAAGCGCGGATGCAGCTCGTCCCCGAGGGGCCGGAC
>DATCKS010000504.1:0-8552 GCA_036562265.1 Thermodesulfobacteriota bacterium
CCCGACTTCCCGGCCGAGATCCGGGCGCCGGCGGGCACGCTCCCCGGCGTCTCGGGCTTCCAGGTGCACATCGCCGACCACCGGATCTACACGCCCGGCGACCAGCTCGACGTGCTCGTCGCGATGAACCCGGCCGCCCTCAAGGTCAACATCGGCGACCTGAAGCCCAACGGCGTCCTGGTCGTGAACACCGACGAGTTCACCGAGCAGAACCTCAGGAAGGCGGCCTACGCGGCGAACCCGCTCGAGGACGGCAGCCTCGACCGGTTCCGGCTCTTCAAGGTCGAGCTGACGACCCTCACCCGGCGCGCCCTCGAGGGCCTCGGGCTCGACACGAAGAGCCAGGACCGCTGCAAGAACTTCTTCGCCCTCGGGATGATGTACTGGCTCTTCAACCGCCCGATGGAGCCGACCATCGCGTGGGTCAGGAAGAAGTTCGCCGCGAGGCCGGCCATCGCCGAGGCGAACGTCCGCGCGCTCAAGGCCGGGCGCGCCTACTGCGAGGCGACCGAACTCTTCCAGGTCACCTACGAGGTGCACCCGGCGAAGCTCGAGCCGGGCGTCTACCGCAACATCCACGGCAACACGGCCCTCGCGCTCGGGCTCATCGCGGCCGCGCGGCAGGCGGGGCTGCCGCTCTTCCTCGGCGCCTACCCCATCACGCCGGCCTCGGACCTCCTGCACGAGCTCGCCCAGCACAAGGCGTTCAACGTCATCACGTTCCAGGCCGAGGACGAGATCGCCGCCATCTGCGCCGCCATCGGCGCCGCCTACGGCGGCACCCTCGCCGTGACCGCCACGTCGGGCCCCGGCATGTGCCTCAAGTCGGAGGCCGTGGGGCTCGCGACCGCGGTCGAACTGCCGCTCGTGATCTGCGACATCCAGCGCGCCGGCCCCTCCACCGGCATGCCGACCAAGACCGAGCAGGCCGACCTCCTCATGGCCATGTTCGGCCGCCACGGCGACTCGTCCATTCCGGTCCTCGCCGCCTCGTCGCCGGCCGACTGCTTCGAGACGGCGATCGAGGCCTGCCGGCTCGCCATGCGGTACATGACGCCGGTCGTGCTCCTGTCCGACGGGTACCTCGCCAACTCGTCGGAGCCGTGGCTCCTGCCCGACCTCGAGCGGCTGCCCGACCTCAGGCCGACGTTCGCGTCGGACCCGAAGGGCTTCCTCCCCTACCTGCGCGACGAGACGACGCTCGCGCGGCCGTGGGCCATCCCGGGGACGCCGGGGCTCGAGCACCGGGTGGGCGGCCTCGAGAAGGCCGACCGCACCGGCAACATCTCCTACGATCCGCGCAACCACGAGACGATGGTGCGCCTCAGGGCCGAGAAGGTCGAGCGGATCGCCTCCGAGATCCCCGACGTCGAGGTGCACGGCGACCCGGGCGGCGGCCCGCTCCTCATCCTCGGCTGGGGGAGCACGCGGGGCGCCATCACCGGCGCGGTCGAGGCGCTGCGCGCCGAGGGATACCGCGTGAGCCGCGCCCACCTGCGACACCTGAACCCGTTCCCGCGCAACCTCGGCGACGTGCTCGGTCGCTTCGAGACGGTCCTCGTGCCCGAGATGAACATGGGACAGCTCGCCATGCTCCTGCGCGCGAAGTACCTCAAGCCGATCGTCGGCTACAGCAAGGTGCAGGGCAAGCCCTTCACGCGCAAGGACATCGTCGATCGGGCGCGGCAGATCCTGGAGGCCTCGCGCAATGGCCGTTGAGACACCGACGCCGGTCAAGCTCACGAAGAAGGACTTCCAGACCGACCAGGAGGTCCGCTGGTGCCCCGGGTGCGGGGACTACGCCATCCTCTCGGCGGTGCAGACCGTCATGCCGGAACTCGGCATCCCGCGCGAGAAGATCGTCGTGGTCTCCGGCATCGGCTGCTCGTCGCGCTTCCCGTACTACGTGAACACGTACGGGTTCCACTCGATCCACGGGCGGGCGCCGGCGATCGCGACCGGGCTCAAGGTGACGCGCCCCGACCTCGACGTCTGGGTGATCACCGGCGACGGCGACGCCCTGTCGATCGGCGGCAACCACCTGATCCACGCCATGCGCCGCAACGTCGGCCTGAAGATCCTCATGTTCAACAACCGGATCTACGGGCTCACCAAGGGGCAGTACTCGCCCACCTCCGAGGCGGGGAAGAGGACCAAGTCGACGCCGTACGGCTCGGTCGACAACCCCTTCAACCCCATCTCGGTCGCCCTCGGCGCCGGCGCGACCTTCGTGGCGCGGTCGGTCGACGTCTTCGTGGACCACCTCAAGGAGACGCTCCGGCGCGCCGCGACCCACCCGGGCTCGGCCTACGTCGAGATCCTGCAGAACTGCAACATCTTCAACGACAAGGCGTGGGCGTCGCTCACCGACAAGGAGCGGCGCGACGAGGCGACCCTCCAGCTCCGTCACGGCCAGCCGCTCCTCTTCGGAAAGGACCGCAAGAAGGGGATCCGGCTGAACGGGGTCGACCTCGAGGTGGTGGAGATCGGCGTCGGCGGCGTCACCGAAAAGGACGTGCTCGTCTGGGACGAGACGCGCCCGAACCCGGCCTACGCCTTCCTCCTCTCGCAGATGCAGGGGCCCGCCTTCCCCACGCCGATCGGCGTCTTCCGCCGCATCGAGCAGCCCACCTTCGAGAGCGGCGTGCGGGCGCAGATCGACGCCGCGATCGCCCGATCGGGCCCCGGCGACCTCGCACAGCTCATGCGCGAGGGGGACGTCTGGACGGTCCCCGACCAGAGCCGCAACTGATCCGGGGGGTCAGGCCTTTCGGCAAGACCTGACCCCACCGCGCGGCGTCAGGCCGGCAGCGGATCCCCCACGTTCAGGACCGGCAGCTTCGTCTCGAGGATGCCGGGGTACTTGAGGCCGGTGCCGGTGTTGAGGAGGAGCACGGTGTCCGTCGGCCGCAGGAAGCCCCGGGCCAGGAGGGCGCGAGCGGCGGGGACGAGCGCCGCCCCCTCGGGGCAGACGAAGGTCCCCTCGAGGCGCGAGATGTCGCGCAGGCCCTCTATCGTGTCGCGATCCTCCACGGCGACGCAGGTGCCGCCGGTCGCCCGCACCGCCTCGAGCACGAGGAAGTCGCCGAGCGCCTTCGGCACCCGGATCCCCTGCGCCACGGTCTCGGCCCCTTCCCAGAGGACCGACGCGTCCTTCCCCTCCTCGTAGGCCTTCACGATCGGCGCGCAGCCGGCCGCCTGGACCGCGACGAGCTTCGGGAAGGGGCGGCGCACCCAGCCGAGCGCCTCCATCTCGAGGAGCGCCTTGTAGATGCCGATGATCCCGACGCCGCCGCCGGTGGGGTAGAGGATCGCGTCGGGCAGCCGCCAGTCCATCTGCTCGGCGATCTCGTACCCCATCGTCTTCTTGCCCTCGATGCGGTAGGGCTCCTTGAGCGTCGCCGCCTCGTACCAGCCGCGCGCCGTCGCGGCCGCGGCGATCATCCTGCCCGCGTCGGAGATCTGCCCCCGCACCATGTACGCCGTGGCGCCGACGGCCACCGATTCCAGCACCGACATCGGCGGCGCATCGGTCGGCATGCAGAGGACGACCTCCATGCCGGCCCGCGCGCCGTAGGCGGCCCAGGCGCCGCCGGCGTTGCCGTTGGTCGGCATGGCGACCGCCCGAACCCCCAGTTCGGACGCGCGCGTGATGCCGACGGCGGCGCCGCGCGCCTTGAAGGTGCCGGTCGGGTTCGCCCCTTCGTCCTTCATGACGAGCTTCGGCAACCCGATCGCCGCGCCGAGCCGCGGCAGGGGCAAGAGCGGCGTCATCCCCTCCCCGAGCGTCACCACCCGCTTCGGGTCCCTGACCGGCAGGAGTTCGTGATAGCGCCACAGAGACGGCTCGCGTCCGGCCAGCGCCTCGCGCGGCAGGGCGCGGCGCGCCGCCTCGAGGTCGTAGCGGACCAGGAGCGGGCTGCCGCAGCCGCAGAGGTGCTGCACGCGATCGGCGTCGAGGCGCTGCCCGTCCCGGGGGCACTCGAGATGCGTCATGAACGAGAAGGCAGACATGCGCTACATACTACTTCATGGCGACGCTGATCCTGCGAGGCGCGGCGCTCCTCGATCCCCCCGATCCGGCGCCGGTGAACGGCCGGGCCGTCGTGATCCGGGACGGCTGGATCGAGGCCGTCGTCCCCGATCACGAGGCGCCGGCGGGGACGACCCTGCGACTCGACGGGCTCACGCTCCTGCCAGGCCTCGTCAACGCCCACGTCCACTTCGCCCTCGGCGCCGAGCCGAACCCCGTGGCGGTCATGCTGGGCGAGCCGCTGGCGACGACCGTCGTGAAGATGCTCGTCCGGGCACGGGAGACCGTCGAGGCGGGCGTCACGACGGTTCGCGACCTCGGCGGGCGGGACTACGCCGAGCTGGCGGTGCGGGACGCCATCCGGGTCGGGCTCGTCCCCGGTCCGCGCGTCCTCGCGGCCGGCAAGATCATCTGCATGACGGGCGGACACGGCCACTGGGCCGGGCGCGAGGCCGACGGGCCGGTCGACATGCGCCGGGCGGTCCGCGAGCAGATCAAGGCCGGCGCCGACCTCGTGAAGCTCATCGCCACCGGCGGGGTCCTGACGCCCGGCGTCGAGCCGGGGGCGCCCCAGCTCGAGCCGGACGAGATGGCGGCCGCCGTGGCCGAGGCCCGAAAGGCCGGCCGCCGAACCGCGGCCCACGCCATGGCCGCCTCCGGCATCGCCGCCGCGGTGGCGGCCGGCATCACGACGATCGAGCACGGCGTCTTCCTGACCGAGGCGATCTGCGAGCGGATGGCGCGCGAGCGGGTCTTCCTCGTCCCCACCCTGGCCGCGCCCGAACGGATCGCCGTGGGCGGCATCGCGGCCGGCATCCCCGAGTTCATGGTGCGCAAGTCGAACGCCGTCATCGAGCGTCACATCGAGAGCGTCCGCCTCGCCCACCGGATGGGGGTGCCGATCGTGGCCGGCTCCGACGCCGGCACGCCGCTCAACCCGCACGGCAGCCTGCTGCCGGAGCTGGCGCTCCTCGTGCGGGCCGGCCTCTCCCCGATCGAGGCGATCCGGGCCGCCACGACGACGGCGGCCGAGGCGCTGGGGCTCGCCGACACGATCGGGCGCGTCGCCCCGGGGTTCGCGGCCGATCTCCTGGCCGTGCCCGGCGACCCGACGGTGCGGATCGACGCGATTGGCGATCCGCGACTCGTAATGGTAGAAGGGAAAGTCCTGGTGCATCGAATCTGACCCGGTGCATCGAATCCGATCCGAGGAGGTAGCGTCATGTTCCGCGTCCTCCCCCTGGCCCTCGCGGCCGCGCTCCTCGCCTCGATGTCCGCGACGAGCGCGCCGGCCGCCACGTTCCGTATCGCCATCGGCATCGATCCCGACACCCTCGACCCCATCGGCACCACCACGACGACGGCCGGCAACGTCGTCGACTACGTGGCCGAGACGCTGACCCGGCTCGAGCCGTCCGGTGACGTGGTGCCGCACCTGGCCGAGAGCTGGACCATCTCGCCCGACGGCCGCGAGTACACGTTCAAGCTGCGGCGGGGCGTCGTCTTCCACGACGGGACGCCGTTCGACGCCCGGGCGGTCAAGTGGAACCTCGACCGCGTCGCCGACCCGAACGTCAAGGTCCCCATCCGCAACCCCTACCCCATCGAGAAGACCGAGGTCGTCGACAGCCACACGGTCAAGGTGACGCTGAAGCACCCGTTCGCGCCCTTCATCTCCGGGCTCTCCTGGACGACGGCCGCCATGGTGTCGCCCGAGGGGGTGAAGAAGCCGGGGAACGACTACGGCAACTACCAGAACCTCGTCGGCACCGGTCCCTACACGCTCGGCGAGCGACGGCGCGGCGAGAGCATCACGCTCAACGCCTTCCCGAAGTACTGGGGCCGCAAGCCCTACTACGACACCGTGGTGGTGCGAATCGTCCCGGAGGCGGCCACGCGCGAGAGCCTCATCCTCGCCGGCCAGGTCGACCTCATGATCCTGCCGCCGATCGCCGACATCCCGGCCCTGCAGCGGAACCCGGCGGTGAAGGTTCTCCTCGCGCCGAGCGATCGTTCGATCTTCATCGCGATCAACACCAACAAGATCAAGGACCGGCGGGTCCGCCAGGCCATCAACTACGCCGTCGACAAGTCGGCGATCATCAAGAACGTCCTCTTCGACGCGGCCGACGTGATGGACGGCCCGATGGCGCCGTCGCTCTTCGGCTACTGCAAGGTCGGCGAGTACGCGTTCGATCCGCAGCGGGCGAAGCAGCTCCTCAAGGAGGCGGGCGTCCCGCAGGGCACGCGCATCCAGCTCATGCACCCGACCGGGCGCTACGTGCAGGACCGCGAGGCCGCCCAGGCCATCGCCGGCTACCTCCGCGAGGTGGGGCTCGACGCGCAGCTCACCACGACCGACTGGCCGACCTACATCAAGACCATCATGGCGCCGCCCGAGAGCAACACCACCGAGATGCACCTCCTCGGCTGGGCCCCGGCGTTCCTCGACGCGAGCCAGCAGATGGCGCAGTTCACCTCGGCCAACCACCCGCCCAAGGCGCTGGCGACGAGCTTCTACAGGAACCCCGAGGTCGACCGGCTCGCCGCCCAGGCCGAGCAGGAGACGAACCCGGAGAAGCGGAAGGACCTCTACTGCCAGGTCTCGAAGCTGATCTGGGAGGACGCGCCCTGGCTCTTCCTCTGGGTGCAGCGCTTCCCGGTGGTCTACTCCGCCAAGGTGACCAACGTCGAGGCACTCCCCAACGAGAAGTTCTGGGCGCTCTACGCGCGGCCGGCCCAGTAGGCCGGCCGCGCCCCGGCGCGCATGTCCGGGTTTCGCCGGTACCTGATCACGCGTCTTGTGGCGTCGGTGGTCACGCTCTTCGGCGTGGCCACCCTCGTCTTCGTCATGGTGCGGGTCCTGCCCGGCGACCCGGCGCGGGTCGTGGCCGGCGTCTTCGCCACCGACGAGGAGGTGCAGCGCATCCGGGCCCGCATGGGGCTCGACCGGCCGCTCCCGGAACAGTACGGCGTCTTCCTCGGACGCCTCGTCCAGGGCGACCTCGGCACCTCCGCGCGCACCAACGAGCCGGTCCTCGTCGAGGTGGCGGCCCGCCTCGGCAACACGATCGGGCTGGCCGTCCTCTCGTCGGCCATCGCGGCGCTTCTCGGCGTCGGCGCCGGGGTGCTCGCGGCCACCCGGCCGTACTCGGCCGTCGACTACCTCCTCTCCACGATCACCCTCTTCGGCGTCTCCATGCCGGTCTACTGGCTCGGGCTCATGCTCATCATCGTCTTCGCGATTCACCTCGGCTGGCTGCCGGCGGCGGGGGCCGAGGGGCCGGCCAGCATCGTGCTGCCCGCGCTGACGCTGGCCGCCTTCTCCATGGCCCTGGTCACGCGCATGACGCGAGCGAGCATGCTCGAGGTCCTCGGCCAGGACTACGTCCGCACGGCGCGGGCGAAGGGCGTGCCGGAGGGGCGCGTCGTCTTCCGTCACGCCCTCCGCAACGCCACCATCCCGATCCTCACGACCATCGGCCTGCAGTTCGGCTCCCTCCTCGGCGGCGCCGTCCTCACCGAGTCGGTCTTCGGCTGGCCGGGGATCGGCCTCCTCCTGGTGGACTCGATCTTCGCCCGCGACTACCCGGTCGTGCAGGGGATCGTGCTCGTCTTCGCCGCGCTCTTCATCCTCACGAACCTCGCGGTCGACCTCCTCTACGCCTGGGTCGACCCCCGCATCCGCTATGGCTGAGCGCTCGGCGCTCCTGGACGTCTGGCTCCGCTTCCGGCGCCACCGGGCCGCCCTGGCCGGCCTCCTCCTGCTCGCCGCCCTCCTCGGGGCCGCGCTGAGCGCGCCGCTCCTGACCGACCACGAGCCGGATCGGCAGAACCTCGCGCAGGCGCTCCGTCCCATCTCCGTCGAGCACCCGCTCGGCACCGACCACCTCGGCCGCGACATGCTGTCGCGCCTGCTCTACGGCGGGCGTCTCTCGCTCGTCATCGGCGCGCTCGCCGTCGCGCTCGGCCTCGTCGTGGGCGTGCCGCTCGGCGCCGTCTCGGGCTTCGTCGGCGGCTGGACCGACCTCGTCATCCAGCGCTTCGCCGACACGCTCCTCTCGCTACCCGGCTTCCTCCTCGCGCTGTCCCTCGTGTCGATGCTCGGGGTGGGGTTGCGGAACGTCGTGATCTCGGTCGGCGTGAGCGCCATCCCCTCCTTCATCCGCCTCGTGCGCGGGTCGGTGCTCTCGATTCGCGAGCAGACCTACGTGGAGGCCGCCAAGGCGCTCGGGCAGACGCAGCCGGTCATCATCTTCCGTCACGTGCTGCCGAACGTCCTCGCGCCGGTCATCGTCCACGCGACGCTGAGCCTCGGTTCGGCCATCCTCGTGGCGGCCGGCCTCGGCTTCCTCGGCCTCGGCGTGCAGCCGCCCACCGCCGAGTGGGGGGCGATGCTCGGCGAGGGGCGCCAGTACATCTTCCGGGCGCCGATGCTCACGACGCTCCCCGGCCTCGCGATCTTCCTCGCGGTGCTCGGCTTCAACCTCGTGGGCGACGGCCTGCGCGACGCGCTCGA
>DATCKS010000505.1:0-16652 GCA_036562265.1 Thermodesulfobacteriota bacterium
GTCGAGCGCCTCGACCCCAAGCTCCTCGAGTCCCTCCTCCACCAGATGCTCCTGATCCGACGCTTCGAAGAGAAGGCCGCCGAGATGTACGCGGCGGGCCGGATCGGGGGCTTCTGCCATCTGTACATCGGGCAGGAGGCCATCGCCGTGGGAGCCGTGCCGCTCCTGCGGCCCGACGACTACGTCATCGCGCCCTACCGCGAGCACGGCCACGCCCTCGCCCGCGGCATGTCCGCCGACGTGATCATGGCCGAACTCTACGGCAAGATCGACGGTTGCTCGAGGGGGAAGGGGGGCTCCATGCACCTCTTCGACCGCGAGCTGAACTTCATGGGCGGGCACGGCATCGTGGGGGGGCAGCTCCCGGTCGCCGTGGGGCTCGGCTTCGCCTCCCGCTACCAGGACCGCGACTCGGTCACGCTGGCCTTCCTCGGCGACGGCGCCGTCCCCCAGGGCGCCTTCCACGAGTCGCTGAACCTCGCGGCGCTCTGGAAACTGCCGATCGTCTTCATGATCGAGAACAACCAGTACGCCATGGGGACGCCGCTCGCCAAGACCAACGCCGTGACCGACCTCTACAAGCAGGCGGCGGCGTACGGCATGGAGGGGGTCGTGGTGGACGGCATGGACGTCCTCGCGGTCCGCGCCGTCACCGAGAAGGCGATCGCCAGCGCGCGCAAGGGGAACCCGGTGCTGATCGAGGCGCGCACCTACCGGTACCGCGGTCACTCCATGAGCGATCCGACCTCCGGCACGTACCGCACGAGAGAGGAACTCGAGGAGCACAAGAAGCGCGACCCCATCGTCCTCTTCCGCGAACGGCTGATGAAGGACGGCATCATCGACGAGGCGAAGCTCAAGGCGCTCGACGAGCAGGTGAAGGAGACGGTGCAGCGCGCGGTCGACTTCGCGGAGCAGAGCCCGTACCCGCCGATCGAGTCGATGTACGAGGACGTCTACGCGGACGAGGGAGCCCGATAGATGGCGGTCATGACCATGCGCGAGGCGCTGAACCAGGCGCTTCGCGAGGAGATGGCGCGCGACCCCCGCGTGTTCCTGATGGGCGAGGAGGTCGGCGCCTACAACGGCGCGTACAAGGTCAGCCTCGGGCTCCTCAAGGAGTTCGGGCCGAAGCGGGTCATCGACACCCCGATCTGCGAGGAGGGCTTCGCGGGGGCCGGCATCGGCGCCGCGCTCGCGGGGCTCCGGCCGATCGTCGAGATGATGACCTGGAACTTCGCGTTCCTCGCGCTCGACCAGATCGTCAACAACGCCGCGAAGATGCGGTACATGTCGGGCGGCCAGCTCAGCTGCCCCATCGTCTTCCGCGGCCCGAACGGCGCGGCCCACCAGCTCGCCTCGCAGCACAGCCAGGCGACCGAGACCTTCTGGTGTCACGTGCCGGGACTCAAGGTGGTGTCGCCGTCGACGCCGGCCGACGCGAAGGGGCTCCTCAAGTCGGCCGTCCGCGACGACAACCCCGTCATCATGCTCGAGAGCGAGACGCTCTACGGCCTCAAGGGGGAGGTGCCCGACGGCGAGCACCTGGTGCCGATCGGGGTGGCCGACGTGAAGCGCGTCGGCTCCGACGTGACGCTCATCGGCTGGAGCAAGACGCTCCACTACGCCCTCGAGGCGGCCAACGACCTCGCGCAGGAGGGGATCGAGGCGGAGGTCGTCGACCTGCGCACGCTCAGGCCGCTCGACGTCGAGACCATCGTCCGGTCGGTCCGCAAGACCAACCGCGTGGTCGTGGTGCAGGAGGGCTGGCCGTACGCCGGCGTCGCCGCGGAGGTCGCGCAGGTGATCAACGAGCACGCCTGGGACGACCTCGACGCGCCGGTCGCGCGGGTGACCGGCGCCGACGTGCCGATGCCCTACTCGAAGGACCTCGAGAAGGCGGCGCTGCCCCACAAGGACCTGATCGTGGCGGCCGCGAAGAAGGTGCTCTATCGGACCTAGGCGGTCGTCTCTCCGCGACGCGTGAAGCGGCGCTCGCCGCCCGCGGCTCGCGACCCTCGGGCTCGCGCCCCCCTCTGGCCGATCGGCTCGCGGGCGCAGGTGGGCCCCGGCGCCGGACCGTTGGAGTCGCGCGGCACGCGGCTACGCTCACTCAGGGAGTCAGACGTTGGCGACGAAAGTCCTGATGCCCAAGCTCTCGGACACCATGACCGAGGGCACGATCAACGAGTGGCTGAAGAAGGAGGGCGACCGCGTCGAGGCCGGCGAGGCGCTGGCGACGGTCGAGACCGACAAGGCGACGATGGAGCTGGAGTCCTACTCGTCGGGCACCCTCCGGAAGGTCGTCGTGAAGGCCGGCGAGTCGGCCCCGGTCGGCACCCTCATCGCCGTCATCGGTGAGCCGAACGAGGACATCGCCCCGATCCTCGCGGAGGCGCGGGCGCCTGCCGCCGCCGAGCCCGCGCCGAAGCCGGCTGCGCCGGCCGCCGAGCCGGGACCGGTCGCCACGGCGCCGGGCCCGCGGCCTGCCCCCACCGGCCCGGGGCTCGTCGTGCCCCCCACCGAGCGCCACGCGATGCCGCAGGCGGCCGGAACCCCGCCGCCGGCCGTCACCGCCGAGCCCCACGGCCCCAACGGTGCGCGCGTGCCGGCCGACGGGCGCGTCAAGGCGTCGCCCCTCGCCCGGCGTCTGGCCGCGGCCAGGGGGATCGACCTCGCCATGGTGCGGGGGAGCGGCCCGGGCGGGCGCGTGATCAAGCGCGACATCGAGGCCTGGCAGCCGAGGCCGGCTGCGGCTGCCGCGCCCGCGGCGGCGCCGGCGGCCCCGGCGGAGCGGAAGGTCGAGCCGCTCGTGGTGCCGCGCGCGGCCGTGCCGGTGACCGGCCCCACGCCGGGGGAGGACCGGCCCCTCACCTCCATGCGCCGGGTCGTCGCGCAGCGGATGGTCGAGTCCAAGACCACGGTCCCGCACTTCTACCTCACGGTCGAGGTCGACATGGACAGGGCCGTGGAGATGCGGAACGCCCTCGTCGCCGCGGCGCCCGACATCAAGGTCACCTACACGGACATGATCCTGAAGGCGTGCGGGCTCGCGCTCGTGCGGCACCCGAAGGTGAACGCGTCGTTCCTCGGCGACCGGATCCGCGTCTGGCAGCGGGCCGACATCGGGCTTGCCGTGGCGCTCGACGACGGGCTCATCACGCCGATCATCACCGGCTGCGACGTGAAGAGCCTCGGCCAGATCGCCGTCGAGGCCAGGGCGCTCGCCGAGCGCGCCCGCGCGCGCCAGCTCAAGCCCGAGGAGTACCAGGGCGGCTCCTTCTCGGTCTCGAACCTCGGCATGTACGACGTCGAGGAGTTCTCGGCGATCATCAACCCGCCGCAGGGCGCGATCCTCGCGGTCGGCGCCGTCACCAGGCGGCCGGTCGTCAAGGAGGACGGCAGCCTCGCCGCCGGGTACCGCATGAAGATGACCCTCTCCTGCGACCACCGGGCGATCGACGGGGCCGTGGGGGCGGCCTTCCTGCGGGACGTGAAGCGGCTCCTGGAGCAGCCGGCGGCGCTCGCGCTGTAGCTCGCCGGTCGAGCGGCCGACGGCGGCGCGGGGCGCCGCCGTTGCGCGTCAAGGCGGTTGCCGACGCAGGCGGCCGGCCGGCGTCCCCGGCGCTCCGGCGGGCGTGCCTTGCAGCGACCGGGGCAGGGCGCTACCCTGTCCGTGTCCCTGGAACTGCGCGAATTGCCTTGCTTTACCGCGCGCGGGACGTTTTCTTTCACCTGTAATTGTGAAGCCTTGCACGTGCCCGGCGCGGTCTCTGGCCGCGACCTTAGAAGGCACGGCAGCGACGAGGCGCCAGTGGCCAACCCGATCCTGACACTCGGCAAGCCGGAGGAGCGCGACCCGGACCTCAGGGAGAACGTGCTCCTCACCCAGATCGACAAGATCGTCAACTGGGCGCGCGCCAACTCCGTCTGGCCGCTCGGGTTCGGTCTCGCCTGCTGCGCCATCGAGATGATGGCGGTGTCGGCCACCAAGTTCGACCTGGCGCGCTTCGGCGCGGAGGTCTTCCGCGCCTCGCCGCGACAGGCGGACCTCATGATCGTCGCCGGCCGGGTGAGCCAGAAGATGGCTCCGGTGCTGCGGCGCCTCTGGGAGCAGATGCCCGAGCCCAAGTGGGTCATCTCGATGGGCGCCTGCGCCTCCACGGGCGGCGTGTTCAACAACTACGCGCTCGTCCAGGGGGTGGACAAGGTGGTGCCGGTCGACGTCTACGTGCCCGGCTGCCCGCCGGGGCCCGAGACCCTCATGTACGCGATCATGCAGCTGCAGCGGAAGATCAAGGGCGAGGTCCCGCGCCACGCCGTCATCAACACGCCGCTGCCGGCGTGATGCCGGAGAGCCCGATGCACGAACGAGCCGGCGAAGGCCATGTCGCGGTCGTCACGGCCGAGGAGGCCGTCGGGGCCGTGAAGGCGACCTTCCCCGAGACCGTCGAGGAGACCGCGCTCAAGGAGGACCTCCCCTGCGTGATCGTGCGGCGGGAGGACCTCGTGAACGCGATGCACGAACTGCGTCGCGCCGGGTTCGACTTCCTCGTCGATCTGACCGCCGTCGACTACCCGGGCCGGGCCGAGCGCTTCGAGGTCGTCTACCACCTCTACTCGTTCGCGGCCAACCAGCGGCTGCGCGTGAAGACGCGCGCGAGCGAGTCGACCCCCGTGCCGTCGCTCACCGGCCTCTGGAAGGCGGCCAACTGGCTCGAGCGCGAGGTGTGGGACCTCTTCGGCGTTCGCTTCGAGGGACACCCGAATCTCACCCGCATCGTCCTGCCGGACGACTGGGTGGGGCACCCGCTCCGGAAGGACTACCCGATCGGCGGCGAGAACGTCCAGTTCTGAGCGGGACACGCATGTGGCGCGAGGCCCGGGCGGACGACGGGCCGAGCGACCGGGACGCGGAGGGACCGGTGGGGCCGACCCCCCGCGGATGAGGCCAATGACGGTACCCAGCACCAAGGTCACGGAACTCCACGTCGGCGAGGGCACCGGGCGCGCGGTCATCGAGCGGCCGCTCTTCGAGACGATGACCGTCAACATGGGGCCGCAGCACCCGTCCACCCACGGCGTGCTCCGCCTCGTCCTCGAACTCGACGGCGAGACCATCGTCAAGGCGACGCCGGTGATCGGCTACCTGCACACCGGCATCGAGAAGACGATGGAGATGAAGAACTACAACCAGTCGCTCACGATGACCGATCGTGTCGACTACCTCTCGCCGCTCTCGAACAACCTCGCCTACTGCCTCGCCGCCGAGAAGCTCATCGGCTGCGAGATCCCCAAGCGCGTGCAGTACATCCGGGTGCTCCTCGCCGAGCTGACGCGCATCGGTTCGCACCTCGTCTGGCTCGGCACGCACGCGCTCGACATCGGCGCCGTCACGATCTTCCTCTGGTGCTGGCGGGAGCGCGAGCGGGTCCTCGCCCTCTTCGAGGAGACGTCGGGCGTCCGGATGATGACCTCGTTCATCCGCGTGGGCGGCATGTACGAGGACCTCCCGGTCGGCTGGCTCGACCGCGTGCGGGAGTTCGCCGAGACCTTCCCCGACGCGATCGACGAGTACGACACGATGCTCACGAAGAACCCGATCTGGGTTCGGCGGACGAAGGGCGTCGGCGTGCTCTCGAAGGCGGAGTGCCTGAACTACTCCCTCACCGGGCCGCTCCTGCGCGCCGCCGGCGTCAAGCACGACCTCCGGAAGGACCAGCCCTACTCCTCGTACGAGGAGTTCGACTTCGACGTCCCGGTCCAGGAGGCGAGCGACGTCTACGCGCGCTACCTCGTCCGGATGGAGGAGATGCGCCAGAGCGTGCGCATCATCAAGCAGGCGCTCGAGAAGATCACGCCGCCGCCCGGGCCCTACCAGACGACCGACCGGCGCTTCGCGAGGCCCCCGTTCAGCGACATCGACCAGTCGATGGAGTCGCTGATCTACCACTTCAAGATCGTGAGCGAGGGCTTCCGGGTGCCGGCCGGCGAGGCGTACGCCGCCGTCGAGAGCGCCCGCGGACAGCTCGGCGTCTTCATGGTGGCCGACGGCTCCAACAAGCCCTACCGGGTGCGGCTGCGGCCGCCGTCCTTCATCAACCTTCAGGCCCTGCCGCCGATGATCGAGGGGCGGCTCATCGCCGACGCGGTGGCCGTCATCGGCTCGATCGACATCGTGCTGGGGGAGGTCGACCGCTAGATGGCTCACACGGAAGGCGGCAACGGCGCCGGCACGCGAGGCCTCGGCGCTGCCGAGACCGAGCACGGGGGGGCGGGGGCCGTCTCCGGATCGGGCGGCGCGTCGGTGGCGCCCGTTGCCGGACCGCACGGGGTTCCCGCGAACGGCGACGAGGGATTCGTCTCCATCAAGTCGTTCATCGAGCGCGGCCCCTTCAAGTCGACGGCCGACGGCGGGCGAGCCACGGTGCCGCCCGACTACGAGGTCTGGGAGCCTGCGTTCGAGCACGACCAGCGGGGTCTCTCCGAGGCGGCGAAGACCGCCATCGACCGGCTCGCCGCGCGGTACCCGTCGCGCAAGAGCGCGTCGTTGCCGGCGCTCTTCATCGCGCAGAACGAACTCGGGTTCGTCACGCCGCGCGCCGTGGCCGAGGTGGCGGCGCTCGTCGACATGTCGCCGGCCGAGGTGCAGACGCTCCTCACGTTCTATCCGATGTTCCGCCGCCGGCCGGCGGGCCGGTACGTGATCAACGTCTGCACGACCATCTCCTGCCAGCTCAGGGGCGGCTACGACATCCTCGAGCACCTCGAGAAGAAGCTCGGCATCCGTCCCGGCGAGACGACGCCGGACGGCGCCTTCACGCTGCAGACCTGGGAGTGCATCGCGGCCTGCGGCGGGGCGCCGGCCATCCAGGTGAACCTCGAGTACGTGGAGCGGGTCGACGCCGAGCAGGTGGACCGGCTGATCGACGACCTCAAGCGCAAGGCCGAGGCCGACCGCCTCGCGGGCAAGGGCGGGCCGGCCACGCCGCTCGGCCCCACCGCCGCGTCGACGGTGGAGTGGCTCGACAAGGTCCCCGAGCCGGCCGACGGCGGGTCACCACGGAAGCTGGGCGGAGGCAAGTAGGCCATGGCGTTCGAGCCGGTCCTCACCAAGTACATCGAGCCGCGGGGGGTCTGGTACGGGCCGAAGGGGGACCACGACACCATCGACGGCTACCTCCGCGCGGGGGGCTACGGCGCCTGGACGAAGGTGCTCCGCGAGGGGATCACGCCGGAACAGCTCATCGAGATGGTCAAGGCCTCGGGGCTGCGCGGGCGCGGCGGCGCCGGCTTCCCCACGGGGCTCAAGTGGTCCTTCGTCCCCAAGGCGCTGAACCCGAAGTACCTCTGCGTGAACGCCGACGAGAGCGAGCCGGGGACCTTCAAGGACCGGATGCTCATCGAGTGCGACCCGCACCAGGTCATCGAGGGGACGCTCATCTCGGCCTACGCCATCGGCGCGCAGCGGGCGTTCATCTACATCCGCGGCGAGATGGAGAAGGGGCGCCGGACCCTCGAGCGCGCGGTGGCCGAGGCGTACGCCAGGGGCTACATCGGCAAGAACATCCTCGGCAGCGGCTGGGACTGCGACGTGATGGTCCACCCGGGCGCCGGCGTGTACATCGCGGGCGAGGAGACCGGCCTCATCGAGTCGCTGGAGGGCAAGGCGGCGCAGCCGCGCGTCAAGCCGCCGTTCCCGGCGGTGGTCGGCCTCTACGGCAAGCCGACCGTCGTGAACAACGTCGAGACGCTCTGCAACGTCGTCC
This sequence comes from Thermodesulfobacteriota bacterium, assembly GCA_036562265.1. Taxonomy (GTDB): domain Bacteria; phylum DASVDK01; class DASVDK01; order DASVDK01; family DASVDK01; genus DASVDK01. Next base: position 7,770 of record DATCKS010000505.1, read on the forward strand.
ACATCGTCGAGCGGGGCGTCGACTGGTACCGCACGATGGGGACCGAGAAGTCGCCCGGCCCCCGCATCTTCTGCCTCTCCGGCCACGTGAACCGGCCGGGCAACTACGAGGCGCCCATGGGGATCCCGATGCGGCAGCTCATCTTCGACATGGGGGGCGGCATCTGGAAGAACCGGCGCTTCAAGGCGGTGATCCCCGGCGGCTCGTCGACGGCGTTCCTCGTCGAGCAGCACCTCGACCTCACGCTGGATCACGAGGCCATGGCGGCGGCCGGCAGCGGGCTCGGGTCGGCCGGCGTCATCGTCGTGGACGACTCGACCTGCATCGTCGGCGTCTGCCACCGCCTCATGAAGTTCTACCGGCACGAGTCGTGCGGCAAGTGCACGCCCTGCCGGGAGGGGACCGGCTGGCTCGCCAAGCTCCTCGGGCGCATCGAGGCGGGCGGTGGCGAGATGGCCGACTTCGACGTGCTCGACCGGATCCCGAACCTCATGGCGGGGCACACCATCTGCGCCCTCGCCGACGGCGCCGTGCCGGCGCTGCAGAGCGCCCTCAGGCTCTTCAGGGGCGAGTTCGAACAGCACATCAAGGAAGGCCGCTGCCCGCTCACGACCGGGCGTGTGCCGGCCTGGGACATCCACGCGGTGAAAGGGCCCATCTATGTCCGACCCCCGGAGCACCGTGACGCTCGTGATCGACGGGCGCTCGGTCACGGCGCCTAAGGGCGAGAACCTCGTCGAGGCCGCCAAGCGCGTCGGCATCGAGATCCCGGTCTTCTGCTACCACCCGAAGCTCTCGGTGATCGGCGCGTGCCGGATGTGCCTGGTCGAGATCGAGAAGACACCGAAGCTCCAGGTGGCCTGCGCCACGCCGGTCGCCGAGGGGATGGTCGTCCACACGCAGTCGAAGAAGGCCGTGGACGGCAGGAGCGGCGTGATCGAGTTCCTCCTCGCCAACCACCCGCTCGACTGCCCCATCTGCGACAAGGGGGGCGAGTGCCCGCTGCAGGACAACTCGTACCGCAACGGGCCCCCGGTCTCGCGCTTCCGCGAGGCGAAGCGCGACCTGCCGATCGTCACGCTCTCGCCGCTCGTCATGCTCGACATGGAGCGGTGCATCCAGTGCTACCGGTGCACCCGCTTCTCGGCCGAGGTTGCGGGCGACGCCGAGCTGGCGTTCGTGAACCGCGGCGACCACATCATGATCGCGACGCTCGAGGGGGACGAGTACCGGTCCGTCTACTCGGGTAACGTCACCGAGATCTGCCCGGTCGGCGCCCTCATGAGCCGGTCGTACCGGTTCAAGGCGCGCCCCTGGGACCTCCAGAGCCAGGACTCGGTTTGCAGTCTCTGCGCCTGCGGGTGCACGATCACCGCGAACGTCCGCGAGGAAGGGGACCCGGTGGCCGCCCAGGTGGGGCGCAACCTGGGGCAGCTCGCGATCGGCGCCGGCGCGCCGGCCGGCGGCGGGGCTCCCGCTCTGACGATCAACGCGGGCGTGGCCGGCATCAACCCGAGCCCCAAGCACGCCAGGGTCGTCCGCTACCTCGGCGGCGACAACGACCTCGTCAACGAGGGCTGGCTCTGCGACCGCGGCCGCTACGGCTTCGACGCCACGCGCGCCGACGATCGGCTGACGACGCCGCTCGTGCGCCGGGCGAAGGGGGGGCCGCTCGAGCCGGTCTCGTGGACGGAGGCGCTCGGCCGCGTGGTCGATGGCCTCAGGACGGCCGGCGCGTCGGTGGGCGCCCTCGGCGGCCCGTACCTCACCCTCGAGGAGGCCTATCTCCTCCAGAAGCTCATCCGGGGCCTCGGCAGCCAGAACGTCGACGGCCGCGCCGGCTGGACGCAGGCGGCGCCGTCGGTACTCGCCCGCGCCGGGTGGCTCGGCTCGGACTACAAGGCCCTCGAGACGGCGGGGGCGATCGTCCTCGTGGCGACCGACCTCAAGGAGGAGCTGCCGATCGCGAACCTCCGCGTCCGCAAGGCGGCGCAGAAGGGGGTGCCGGTGGTGGTGGCACACTGGCGTCCGGTGCAGCTGCCGGAGCGGGGCGCGACCGTCGTCCGGTACGCGCCGGGCGAGGAGGGGGGCCTCCCCGCGCGGCTCCGCGACCTCGCGGCCGTTCGCGACGCGAAGGGGCCGGTCCACGTCATCGTCGGCGAGGAGGTGCTCCACGCGCCGGTCGATGCCGCGGCGCTCCTCGACGGCCTCGCCGGCATCGCGCCGAGCGCCGTCGTCGGCCTGGCGCTCCGCGGCCCGAACGCGCGAGGCGTGCTCGAGGCGGGGCTCCTGCCCGGGTGGCTGCCCGGCATGAAGGCGGCGCCGGCGGGCGGTCTCGACGCGAGGGGGATGCTCGAGGCGGCGGCCGGCGGCCGGCTCTCGGCTCTTCTCTGCGTCGGCGCCGACCCGGCGGCCGACTTCCCCGACGCGGCGCTCGCGAAGCGGGCGCTCGCCACCGTGCCGTTCCTCGTCGTCCAGGAGCTCTACCCGACGGCGACGGCCGAGCTTGCCGACGTCGTCCTCCCGGCCGCCGGGTTCGACGAGAAGGACGGCACGCTCGTCAACGTGGAGCGGCGCGTGCAGCGCGCTCGCCGGTTCGTCGACGCCCCGGGCTTCGCCATGCCCGACGGCCGGATCCTCGCGCGGATCGGCCGGGCGCTCGGTCTCGGCTTCGCGTACACCGGGCCGGCCGACGTCTGGGCCGAGCTGCACGCCGAGGCGCCCGGCCTGGCGCCCGTGTCGCGGGTGACCGAGCTGCCCCGGACGGGGGCGCTCCTGCCGGCACCGCCGGCGCCGCCCGCGGTGGCCGCCGCGCCGGCCGCCGCCGGCCCCGAGCCGGGGACCGCCCGGTTCCCGCTCCGGGTCGCCACCGGCCGGATGCTCTACGACGGCGGGACGCTCGTGTCGCGCTCGCGGTACCTCGCCGGCGTCATGCCGGAGGCGTTCGTCGCCGTGAACCCGGCCGACGCCGCGCGGCTGCGGGTGGCCGACGGCGCCACCGTCGCCGCCGTGTCGGCGAACGGCCGCCTCTCGCTCCTCGCGAAGGTCACGGCCGAGGTGCCGGCCGGCGTCGCGTACCTGCCGCTCGGCTTCGCGGACGCGCCGATCTCGGCGCTCGGCGACCCGACGCGGCCCCTGCACATCACGCTGGAGCCACAGTCATGATCGGCGAGCTCGTCAAGGGCCTCGCGACCAGCATCAAGCACATCTTCCGCAAGCCGGTGACGGTGCAGTACCCGGAGGAGCCGGTGCCGATCTCGCCGCGCCACCGGGGCGTCCACCAGCTCATGCGCTACGAGAACGGCCTCGAGCGGTGCATCGGCTGCGAACTCTGCTCCGCGGCCTGCCCGGCCGACTGCATCCTCGTCGTGTCCGAGGAGAACCCGCCGGACAAGCCGGTGTCGCCGGGCGAGCGGTACGCGAAGATCTACGAGATCAACATGCTCCGGTGCATCTTCTGCGGCTACTGCCAGGAGGCCTGCCCGACCGGAGCGATCGTCCTCACGCCGCACTTCGAGATCGCGCCCTTCAACAAGGCGCATGCGATCTACACGAAGGAGCGGCTCCTCCTGCCGCCCGCGGAGCGGCCGCCCGAGTGGGAGCCGCTCGGCGAGCGCGACGGCCGCGAGTACCTGCCCCACCACGTGCAGCGCGTGGGGCAGCGGTCCGACCTCGGGTTCGCACCGGTCAGGGGCGAGCGGGTGGGGCAGATCCCGAAGGTGAACCTCCCGGAGGAGACGTGGTAACCGCGCCGCGCAGGCTCAGGCTCGGTCACAGTCCCGATCCGGACGACGCCTTCATGTTCCACGGCCTCGCCTGCGGCGCGGTGGCCGATCCCGCGTTCGAGTTCGAGCACCTCCTCCACGACATCCAGACGCTCAACGAGTGGGCCATGGAGGGGCGGCTCGAGATCACCGCCATCTCGCTGCACGCCTACGCCCACGTGGCCGACCGGTACGCGCTCCTGCCGCACGGCGCCTCCGTGGGCCGCCGGTACGGCCCGCTCGTCGTGGCCCGGGAGCCGATGCCGGTCGACGCGCTCCGCGACCCGGGCACGACGATCGCCGTGCCGGGCGAACTGACCACCGCCACGCTCGCGCTCAGGCTCGCCGTGGGGGACGCGGCGCGCCGCGTCGTCGTGCCGTTCGACCGGATCTTCGCGTACGTCAAGGCGGGGGAGGCCGACTGCGGCCTCATCATCCACGAGGGGCAGCTCACCTACCGCAAGGAGGGGCTCGCCAAGGTTCTCGACCTCGGGGAGTGGTGGGACGCGGAGACCGGGGGGCTCCCGCTGCCGCTCGGCGTGAACGCCGTGCGCCGGGACCTCGGCGCCGAGACGATGGTCAGGCTCTCGCGGCTCCTGCGGCAGTCGATCGAGTACGGTCTCGCGCACCGCGAGGCGGCCATCGCGGCCGCGCTCCCCTACGCGCGCGACATGGGGGCCGACCTCGCCGACCGGTTCGTCGGCATGTACGTCAACCGCGACACGCTCGACTACGGCCCCGACCTCCGCGAGGCCATCCGACGCCTCCTCGCGGCGGCCCACGAGGCCGGCATCGTGCCGAGACCGGTGCCGGTCGAGTTCGTCGGCGAGGGGTAGGGGACCGGGCCGGTGACGCTCGCCGCGCTCGGCCAGTGGCTCCACCTCGGGGCCGCCGTGGCTGCGGTGGGCGGCGTGCTCTACCTGCGCGTGGTGCTCCTCGCGTCGCTCCGCGCCGTGCCGGCCGAGCAGCGAGCGATCGTCCTCGAGGCGGCCGGGCGCCGCTTCCATCCCATCCTCTGGGCCTCGATCGCCATCCTGATCGTGACGGGGCTCCAGAACGTGGCGCTCGGGGCCGCCGCGCACGCGGCCAACCCCCTCTACTGGCGCCTCCTGGGCCTCAAGGTGGTCCTGGCGCTGGTCCTCTTCGCCCTCGCGCTCGGCCTCTCGCTGCCGCTGCCGGCCCTGGCCGGCCTCAAGCGGCGGCGGCCCCAGGTCCTCGTCGTCAACCTGCTCCTCGCGGCCGCGATCCTCCTCCTGTCCGCCATGCTCCGCAGACTCTAGGCCCCGGGGTCGGGTCCCGGAGCCCGGAGGCGGGTTTCCACGCGTGCCGAATGGAAAATGGAAAGGCCTGACCCCCGGCTAGACGACGGTTGCGGTGGCCTCGGTGGCGTGGATGAAGGCGACCAGGCGCTGGCGGTCGCGCTCGTCGATCGTGACGAACTCGACGCCGCACTGGTACTCGTCGGGGCGTTCGACCGACACGATGTCGGTCCACACGACGCGCGCCTCGCAGGCGATCGGCATCAGTCCCCCCGCCAGCGTTGCCGCGGGCACGTAGACGGTCATGGCAAGCCTGGTGCCGACCGGGAGGCGCTCGCCGGTCGAGACGAGGAGGCCGCCGCCGCTCACCGACGTGGCGACGCTCTGGCGCACCTGCGCGCCGGGGCGGGCGAGGCGCGCCGCCGGCACCTCCGGGACGGCCGGCTCGCCGGTGATGCGGTACTCGACGCGCAGCCGGGTGTTCACGCGCGCGTGCCTGCGGCGCTGGAAGGGCGTGCCGAAGGGAGCGGTCCGGGCGAGGGGGTCGTAGGAGCTGGCTTCCTGCAACGACATCCGGTGCCTCCGGGATTCGGGGAGTCTCCTGATCGTTCGCGAGAGCGGGGGGTTATATCCGCATCGGGGAGTCGCCGTCAATCGTCACCTCGCACGCCCGAGGTTCCATGTCGCGGCACTCCTGTTCCAGGGTGAAGGCGCCCGGAAGGACAGGGCCACGCGGCCCGGATCGCGGCGCGTCGCGGGTAACCTGGAGTGTCAAGTGATTTCAAACGGTTATAGATCGGAGGCGGGAACGGCCGGAGGATGAGCGAGTTGGTACGGCTCCTGCTTCGGGAACGGGTACCAACCTTTCACCGCCTTCCATCCCAACCCGCACTGGTTCGGCCCGGGTCGAAAGACGCCGGGCCGCTTTTTTTTGCCTCGGCGTCGTGGTCAGGGCGTGACCGACACGAGGATCTGCGAGAGGAGGAGGAAGAGGTCGGCGTGGAGCGGCTCGAGCCTGGCGATGCCGCAGTCCCAGAGGCCGGGCTGGACCGTCTCGACCCACTGGACCCGGCCGCGCCAGGAGGCGGTGGCGCGGCGCACCAGCGCCGCCTGGGCCACCACGATGACCTCCTGGCCGAGCGTCACGGCTTCCGGGACCCGGAGCCCGACTCCCCCCTCGGAGAAGTCGATGACCCGGGCCCGAAGGGCGAGGCGGTCGTGCGGCCTGAGTTCGAGCACGATGAGCGCCTGGGCGTCGGCGGCGAACTCGATCCTGGGGACGACCCGGATCCCGAACGGGGGGCTGTCCCCCTCCCAGCGACGCCGCGCCGCCCGCCTTGCCGCGCAGGGCAGGCAGAGCGGCTGCTGCGGGTTGCCGTCCCACCCGGAGGCGGTCGTCAGGGGCTCCGCACAGACGCTGCAGCGGCTGCCGGTCGGGAGATTGGCCACGGCCATTGCGGCCGGACCCTACTCGATTCCGGTCCCGGCCGTCAAGCGCGATCCCGTGCCGGCCGCGCCATGGGGGCGGCGCGGCGCTACCAGCGGCTCCGCACGCGGTAGCTCAGGAGGACCTCCCCCCCGGCGGGGACCGGGACGTCGAAGCGGAGGGTGTTGGCGTCGACGCGCTGTCCCGGCCGCGACGACCGGACGACCTGCCAGTCGCCCGGCACCGACTCGACGACGCGAACCGTCTCGGCGCGGTCGCTCCGGTTGCGCAGCCTGATCTCCCACTCGACCTCGTTCGTCCGGTCGTCGACCCGCTGCCAGGCCACCTGCCGCCGCGCCGCGCGCACGTCGAACACGGTGCCGACGCGGAGGCGGACCGTCTCGTCGCGGGCGACGTGGCCGATGGCGTCCTCGCCCGCGAGGCGGAGCACGCCGGAGGCGTCGGGGGCGAGGATGCGGACGGTGCCGGCCGGCAACGGGCGGCCGAGCCCGCCGGCCTGCGCGTTGCGGAACTCGAGGACGGCTAAGACCGGGCCCTCGCGGAAGCCGTCGTCCGGGCCGCCCGGGACCGGCCGCGGCTGCCAGAGGCCGACGTCCCCCTGGTAGATCAGCTGGCGGGTCACCGCGACGCCCCGCGCATCGACCAGCGGGAGCTGCGTGGTCTCGTTCTGCTCGAGCGTGGTGCGGCCGTCGATCGGGTAGAGGTGGTACTCGCCGAAGGCCTGCGGCTCGGGCAGCCTGACGTCGGCCGTCGCGGCCGTCTCCCTCGCGCGGGCCGCGAAGGGCATGGCCGGCGGCCGCGCGCGGTTCAGCTCGCCGGCCACGAGGGCGAGCGCCGCGTCGCGATAGGCGATGCCGCTGCGGTTCGTGACCGAGGCCCAGCCGGTCAGGTCGCCCCGGGTCGACTCACGGTCGAGGACCAGCGTGTAGACCGCCTGCCAGGAGAGGCCGGAGGTGAGGTAGGAGACCTCGAGCCGCTGCGTCTGCGCCTCTGGGCTCCTGACGCGCCAGAAGAGCGTCGGGCGCGCGACGAGGTCGTCGGGGACCGACGGGAGAACGGGCGCCACGTCGGGATCGACGTACACCTTCCCGTCGATCTCGTACACCGGGCCGCCGGCCACCCCGAGGAGCCGCGCCCGGACCAGCTCGCCGTCGAGCCACACCTCGATCTCCCGCCCCACGAAGCGGGCGAGGAGCGTCTCGGGCGTGAGGAGGTCGAAGGCGTAGCGCTGCTCGAGCACGGTGAGGGCCTTCGGGTCGGGCAGGGCGCGCAGGACGACCGACGTGGGGTCGATCGCCGACGGGACGTCGCGGAACTGCACCGCCGTGGCGCCGGCCGGCAGGCGCGCCTCGCGCACCTCGCGAACGAGGGCGAGGTCGCTCGCGTAGACGGTGAGGGCGAGGTCGCGCTGCGCGTCGCGCTCGACGACGACCGGCGCGGCCGGCGCCGCGGCGGGGAGCGCGAGGACGAGCAGCGCCGAGGCGAGGAGGGACGGGGCGGCCGCGAGCGTGCGGCCGATCGGGACGCGACGAGCGATCACGAGCGGGTCCTCCCTGGCCACGCGGTCCTCCAAGGCCGGGCGTGGCTCCGGTTACGCGAGGCGCGTGCCGCCGGCGCCGCCAAGCGTACACGGCGCCCGCGGGCGGCGCAAATGCCGGGCGTGCCTGCGCTAGAATCGCCGCATGGGGGAGCGCATGCCCGTTCGCGCCGGAGGGGCGCTGACGATCGACGAGGCGGCGTCGCTCGTGGGCGTCGACCGCAAGACCGCTTACGCGTGCCTGCGTCACGGGCTCCTGCCGGGCGCCAAGGTGGGGGCCCGCTGGGTCGTCCTGCGAACCGACCTGGAGGAGTGGTTGCGGGGCGGCGGACGCGCCGAACTCGAAGCGGCACGCGCCCTCGTGGCGCCGGCGAAGCGCGCCCCGAAGCGACCGTCGCGCCGGCGCCGGTAGCGCGAGCCGGCCCTCTCCCCGGAGATCCCTCCCTAGGAAGCCTGCGCCGGAACGGCGGCGCGCGTCGCCAGGGCGAGCGTGTGCCGGGCGACCATCAGGTTCTCGTTGGTCGGCACGACCCACGCCGACGCCGCGCTGTCCGGCGTCGAGATCCGGGGGCCGCCCGCCCGGTTGGCCGCCTCGTCGAGACGGATCCCGAGCCAGGCCGCGTCCCGGCAGACCCGGGCGCGGATCTCGACCGCGTGCTCGCCGATCCCCCCGGTGAAGACCAGGGCGTCGAGGCCGCCCAGCGCCGCCGCCATCGAGCCGAGTTCCCGCGAGATCCGGTAGACGAAGAGGTCGATCGCCTCGCGCGCCTCTGCCGCGTCGCTCGCGAGGAGCGTCCGCATGTCCCCCGACAGGCCCGACACGCCGAGGAGCCCGGACTCCTCGTAGAGGAGCCGCTCGAGGTCTCTGGCCGTCAT
>DATCKS010000507.1:0-4154 GCA_036562265.1 Thermodesulfobacteriota bacterium
CTCGAGCGCATGGGCGTGGAGGTCCGCCTCAACTCCATGGTGACGAAGGTGACGCGCGAGGGGATTCACGTCGGCAACGAGTTCATCCCCGTGCGCAACGTCTTCTGGGCGGCGGGCGTGAAGGCGAACCCCCTCGGCAGGTCGCTCGGGGTCCCGCTCGATCGAGCGGGCCGGGTGATCGTCGGTCCCGACCTGACGATCCCCGGCCACCCCGAGGTCTTCGTCGTCGGCGACATGGCGGCGGCGAAGTCGGCCGACACCGGCAGGCCGGTGCCCGGCATGGCGCCGGGCGCCATCCAGATGGGTCGCTACGCCGGCGAGACGATCGCGCGCGAGGTAACGGGGCGGTCCACGGTCGCCGACCGCCGGCCGTTCGTCTTCCGCGACAAGGGCTCGATGGCGGTCATCGGCAAGGCGAAGGCCGTCGCGCAGATCGGCCGGCTCAGGCTCGGCGGCTTCCTCGCCTGGGCCCTCTGGGGCGGCGTGCACATCGCCTACCTCGTCGGCTTCCGCAATCGCGTGATGGTCCTCCTGAGCTGGTTCTGGAACTGGCTCCTGAACGCGCGGGACGCCCGGCTCATCACCGGCGACGCGCGGCTCGACATCCGGATCCCGCGGTCGGGCGACTTCGTCCCCGGCGACACCGGGGACGCCGCGCCGCGGCGCGCCGGCGGCGCACGCCCGCGTCCCGACTGAGCGACCGTCAGCCGATCCGCACGCCGAGCATGGAGACCGAACCGCCGTCGAAGCCCTCGACCGGGAAGGTCACCGGCTCGCCCGGCTCGGCCTGCGCCAGGACGTAGAGGAGCGGCAGGTAGTGATCGGGCGTCGGCGCGGCGAGCGCGGCGTCCGCCCCCAACCCTTCGTAGGCCACGAGCGTCTCGTGGTCGCCCGCGCGGATCGCCTCCCGCACGCGCCCCTCGAACCGCACCGCCCAGTCGTACGGGTCGACCGGGTGCCGCCCCCACGAGTAGGTGTGGAGGTTGTGCACCACGTTGCCGGACCCGAGGACGAGCACGCCCTCGTCGCGGAGCGGCCGCAGCCGGCCGGCCAGCGCGTAGTGCGCGCGCGCGGTCAGGGTCTCGTCGAGGCTCAACTGGACGACCGGGACCGTCGCGTCCGGGAAGAGGTGGACCAGGAGCGACCAGGTCCCGTGGTCGAGCCCCCATCCGCCCCGGTCCAGGGCGACCGGCGTCGGGGCGAGCAGGTCCCGCACCCGGGCCGCGAGGGCCGGCGACCCCGGCGCCGGATACTGCACCTCGTACAGGGCGCGCGGGAAGCCGCCGAAGTCGTGGATCGTGCGCGGCCGCTCCTCGGCGGTGACGCGGCTGCCCGGGACGTACCAGTGGGCCGAGACGGCGAGGATCGCGGCCGGACGCGGCAGGTCCTTCGCGATCCTCACCCACGCCTCGCTGTAGGCGTTCCGCTCGAGGGCGTTCAGGGGGTTGCCGTGGCCGAGGAAGAGGGCCGGCATGCGAACCGCGCCGCCGCCAGCGCGTGTGGTCATGGCGTCACCTCCTCGGTCCCCGGCCTCGCGAGGGCACCCGGGCGTGCCGCCGGCCGGAGTCGAAGAGACGATAGCTCGGCGCGCCGGCGGGCGAGGCCTCGGCCCGGGCGCAGCGCTCCTCCACGCCGCCGCCGGCCGAAGGCGTCGTCCGGCCTGAGACGGTCGCCCTCGCGGAACGCTACGCCGGCGACGTCGCGAGCCGCCCGACCTTCCGCAACCGGAAGCCGAGCGCGAGGAGCACGATGCCGAAGACGATCGCGTAGGCGCCGATCAGCCAGACGATCGAGAGGGCGCCGGCCGCCGGGAAGAGCAGGACCAGGATCCCGAAGGCGACCGACAGCAGGCCGGCCAGCCCGAGCATCCACTCCCCCTCGATCTCCCTGCGCAGCCGGATGGCCTCGACGATCTCGAAGACGCCGCTCGCGACGGCCCAGACCGCGACGAGCGCGATCAGCGCCACGGCCGTGATGCCGGGGAGGAAGAGCGTCACGAGGCCGGCCCCGATGCCGACCACCCCCTCGAAGACCAGCGGCCAGCGACGCCCCGTCCAGGTGCGGCCGAAGATCGCCGCCCCGAGGGCGAAGAGCCCGTTGACGAACGCGTAGGCGCCGAAGAGGGCGACGAGCACGACGAAGGTGACGGCCGGCCAGGCGAGCGCCAGCACGCCGAACAGGACGTTCAGCGCCCCGCGCAGCGCCACCACCCACCAGGACGCGATGAGGGCGCTCTCGAAGGCGGTCCGGACGGGGATCGTGACGGGGTCGTCCATCCGCCGCTCGTCTCGCCTCGGTCTCCTCGCTTCCATGCCTGGCAACCTCCTCTCGGGGCGGCCTGGCTCGAGGAGCCGATCGCCCCCGTCCGGTAAGCCCGGTCTGCCGCCCGGTCGCGGCGCCGCCGGCCCCGGCGTGGACGCGCGCGCCGGGGCGAGTCTCAGGGTGCGCCGCGCGCCGACGCGGCCATGGGAAAGCCGGCCGCCTGCCAGCCGGCAACGCCCCCCTTCAGGGCCTTGACGTTGCGGAAGCCGAGACGTGCGTACTGATCGGCCCGACCGGCCGAGGTCGCCTCGGCCGGTCAGCCGCAGTAGAAGACGATCTCCTGCGCCCGGTCGAGGCTCCCCTCGCGCGCGCGGAACTCCGAGAAGGTGAGCGAACCCTCGAGCGCCATCTCCCGGCACTTCGCGTCGTCCTCGTACGCGCAGACCAGGAGCGCCCGTCCGGACTCGACAGCCCGGCGAGCCTCCTCGGGGCCGATACGTTCGGCAGTGGCCATGGTGCGTGCCTCCTCAGGTCCGATGGGGGTCGTGCAAGCTCGTCGTGCAAGCTCCACGCCCCCGCATCGGCGACCGGGCGCCGCGCGGCCGCGCCGGCTCGACGGCGGGGGGCTGCGAGGCCTTCGGCAGCCGGGCGGAGCGCCTGCCGATGGCATGAGGAGGCGCACCGTATCGTCGCGACGATCGCGCATCGTGCTCGGCTCCCGGTCGGGTGTGTCGAGCGCGGCCGGACCACGTGCGCCGCCCGGCCCGGCGAGGACGCGCTTGACACCACCTGGGCTCTCGTGGCAAGCACGCCCCTCGCAATCGAGCCGAGCCCGGCGACCGGGGGGCTGCACCGGGCACTCGGAGAAGCGGGATCGTCGGGCCTCTCCACCCGCTCGTAGGCCCTCACCCATCCGGTCAGCCACCCGTCATCCCGCTCCGGCGTCGTTTCGACGTTTCCCCCCGCGTTTCACCGCAGGCCCCGGTCGGGATCTGGTCTCGCCGGCGCCGCAGGAGGAGTCCATGATCCGACCCGTCGCCCGCCATCTCTTCGTGCTCGTCTCGGCCACGGCGCTCGCCGCCTGCGGCGGCGGTGGAGGTGGCGGCGTTGGAGGTGGCGGGGGCGGACCCAGCGCGCCGGCGGCGACCTTCACGAAGACGGTCGAGCTGCCGACGATGGGCCTCGGCTGGGCAGGGCCCTTCGAGACCGGCAGCGCCCGCTTCCAGATGCTCGTGCTCGCCTCCGACATCGGCGGCGCCGGGCCGATCCAGTCGATCGCGTTCCGCCTCCAGGACGCCGCCGAAGCCAACCACTGTCCGGACGTGACGATCGTCCTGGGCCACACGAGCAAGGCCAGCCTCGAGACGACCTTCGCGAACAACATCGAGGAGGGACGCGGCTCGGCGGCGGTCGTGCTCGACGGCGCCGTCACGATCCCCGCCGGGGACGCCGGTGACTACGTCACGATCCCCTTCGACGAGCCGTTCCTCTACAACGGCGTCGACAACCTGGTGGTGGACGTGATCTCGCGCGAGTGCAGCGGGGAGACGACCTTCGAGGCCTCCCGAGCCTCGACTCCGTACACCGCGCTCGTCTGGTCACCCAACACGGAAGGGACGACAGGCATTGCCGCGACGGACCTTGCCCACCTCAAGCTGACCTTCGCCGGCGGCGACAACACCCTCGTCTACGCCGCGGGCACGGCGGTCGACAACACCGTCCCCTTCACGTCCGGGGGCACGAGGAAGATCCAGGCCCTCTACCTAGCCGAGGAGATCGACGGCCGCGGCCCCATCACCGCGGTCGGCTTCCCGGTCGGCAACGACACGAGCACCGCGCAGACCTACACGGTCACCGTGCGGCTCGCCCACTCGACCAGGCACGCCCTTTCG
>DATCKS010000509.1:0-1820 GCA_036562265.1 Thermodesulfobacteriota bacterium
TGGAAGGGGCTGGGCGAGCGGGCGACGAGCACGACGGCGCACCCCGGCCTGATCGCGGCGCGCAAGCGCAGCCCGCTGTGGCGGCTGACGCGCGCGCCGTCGCTGTCGCGCGGCGGCCGGGGGGCGGCGGGGTTCGCGCACGCCGCGACGCGGCTGACCGCGGGCTTCGCCTACGTCGGCCCGGCGATGGACGCCGCCCTGGCCCGGCGGCTGCTCGAGGGGTGAGGGCGAGGTGATGGCGCGTCAGATCCGGCTGACCCCGGCGCTTCAGGAGTCGGTCTGTAACCTGATCCGCAAGGGGGCGTACCCGCACGCCGCGGCGGCGGCGTGCGGCGTGCCGGAAGCGGTGTTCCAGGGCTGGCTGCGCCGCGGCGGGGACCCGCGCGCCGGGAAGACCTACCGCGAACTGACCCGGTGCGTGAACGAGGCCACCGGGGCCGCCCGCGTCCTGGCCGAGGCCAGGGTCTACGCGGAAGACCCGAAGTTCTGGCTGCGCTCCGGCCCCGGGCGCGAGCGGCCGGGCGCCCCCGGCTGGACCACCACCGCCCGGCCGTACCCCGCGGGGCACGATCACGTCAACCCGCTGGAAGACCCGGCCTGCGCGCGGCTCCTCGCGACCGTACTGGACGTGCTGAGCGACTTCCCCGACGTCCGCCAGGCCGCGGCCGAGAAGGTTGATCGATCCGACCCGATCGCGAAGAAGTGACCCCGCCCCGGGTTGGGCCCGGGGCGGAAAGGCGTGCCGGCGGGACGGTCCGGCGGCCACGGGATTGCGAGACTTTCGGAAACCCCCTCCCCCCGAGGGCGGGGGGAGGGGGAACGGGACGAACTCACCGGGCCTCCGGGCCGGGCACGTTCCGGAGGAACCCCGGTCAGGCGATCTCGAATTCGCCCACGTCGATGCCGATCAGGTCGGCGAGGTCTTCGGGCTCAAGGGTCAGCTCGTTCTCGCCCGGGCCGCCGTTCAGGCTGACCTCGATGTCGGCGTCCTCGTCCACCTCGCCGGGCATGGACAGGCTCGCCACGTCGTCGCCGCGGTCGCCGTCGAAGGCCAGCTCCACGGTCGCGCCCTCGGCGATGTCCCCTTCCACGGCCAGGTCGAGCATGTCCTCGCCCCGGCCGCCGGCGATATCGACCAGGAGCTCCGCGTCCTCGGCCACGTCGCCGAGTACTTCGACGACGGCCTCGTCGTCGCCGCGCTCCCCGTCGAAGGCGATGTCCACCGTCGCGCCCTCGGCGATATCGCCGGTGATCTCGACGGCGGCCTCGTCGTCGCCCCGCTCGCCGTCGAACTCCACTTCCGCGGTGGCGCCCTCGGCGAGGTCGCCGTCCACAACGACGTCCAGGATGTCGTCGCCACGTTCCCCGTCGAGGGTGACCTCCACGGCCGCGTCCTCACCCAGGTCGCCGGTGATCTCGACGGCCGCCTCGTCGTTGCCGCGCTCGCCGTCGAAGGCGACCTCCACGGCCGCGTTCTCGCCGACGTCGCCGTCCACGACGACGTCGAGGGTGTCGTTGCCGCGCTCGCCGTCGAAGGCGACCTCCAGGGTCGCGTCGTCGGCGACGTCGCCGTTGACCTCGACGGACACCTCGTCGTCGCCGCGCTCGCCCTCGGCCTCGACCACGAGTTCCGCGCCCTCGGCGATCTCGCCGTCCACGGTGACCGCGAGCTCGTCCGAGTCCCGGCCGAGGTTCGCCTCGAAGGTGACGGAGGCGCCCTCGGCGAGGTCGCCGAGGGCGAGGGTGGCCTCGTCCTCGCCGGCCCCGAGATCGCCCTCGATCGTGATGTCCAACTCCGCGAGGGCGGTGAAGTCCAGCGC
>DATCKS010000515.1:0-3001 GCA_036562265.1 Thermodesulfobacteriota bacterium
GTTGTGGTGCGGGCCCCAGGCGACCCGGATCTCGAGCGGCGAGCCGGGGACGTGGAGGACCTTCTTCGGCTGCCGCGTGTGGAAGTTCCACACGGCCACCGTCTGTCCGAACCGCTTCATCGCCTCGCCGTCCGTAAGCAACTGGCCGAAGTCCATCATGTAGTTCGACCACCCGCTGAAGGAGGAGGTGAAGAGGGCGTTCTTGCGCGGCAGGACGCGCGCGTCGTAGCCGTAGCCGTCGGCGACCTTCTCGATCCGGGCGCCCCGCGGATCCTCGTCGGTCGGCATCCAGTGCGTGGTGATGTACGTGCCGTCGTTCGTGTACTCGACGAGCGCCGTCCGCCCGCCGTGGTCCCTCGCGTTCGAGAGGCCGCTGATGAGCATGCGGCCGGGCAGCGCGTAGAACGCGTGCGGGCCGACGACCCCCCCGCTCCGCTCGGTGAAGTCGCGGATCACCGCGTGGAGGGTCGGCTTCGACGGGTCGGTGTGGACGTCGAACACGAAGATCCGGCTCGTGTCGAGGCCGCCGGCCCAGAGGTACCGGCGGTCGTCCGTGAAGCCGGCGTGGTGCGCCTCGTGGCGGCCCCCCACGGAGACGGTGTGGACGACCTTCCCGAAGGTCCGCGAGCCCTCGCGGACGTCGACGGTGACGAGCTTGTCGGAGCCGTCGCCCATCCCCTCGACGCCGAGCGTCCAGACGTAGACGAACTCCTCCGAGCCGGTAATCTTGGGCAGGTAGGGTGACTGGCAGGTCTCGTCGGCCCGGGCGGTGGACGCCCCGAATCCCGCGAGCCAGATCGCCGCGGCGAGCGCGGCGGTCGACCTCTTCGCTCTCATGGTCCCATCCTCCGTTCGGCCGCCCCGTGCGGCCGCGGCCGCCGGGTACGCAACGGGGATGCCGAACGGAGAACCGAGGAGAGTCGCGGGTTTCGGAGCGATCCGGGAAGCCTCGCGGCGTCGAAGCTCGACAGCGTTCGACAGCGTTCGGCGCCGGAGCGGCCTCCGGCTTCGCCGGCAGCGGTGACCGGCGTGCGGCGTGTCTCCTGCTCCCGGAGGTGCGTATGGTGACGGCAGGTCGAGGGCGATCCGCGGCGCTCCTGGCCGCGCTCCTGTCGAGCGCCTGCGCCGTGCCGCAGGGCGGCTACCCCGGCACGGCGTCGGTCGCGGCCGGCGCCCCGCCGGTCGTCCGGATCGACCGGACCGGGTCGACCCGGACCGATCCCGCGACGCTCTACGTCCCGCCCGGGACGGAGGTCACCTGGCGGAACGAGACGACCCGCCAGGTCTTCGTCCGGTTCGACAGCCCCATCGACCAGGTCTGCGGCAACCCGGCCCGCTTCGCGCGCTCGACCGACGGCCGCTCGTTCGCGAGCGAGTTCCTCGGACCGTTCGAGGAGGCGCGCCTCTGCCTCGTGACGCCGGGCCGCTACGACTTCATCGTGTCGATCACCGAGCCGGCCCGGAGCGGCCCCTTCGTGCCCCGCGACGCCCTTCCCCCTGCCAAGTACGGCACGGTGGTGGTCACGGAGTCAGCCTCCCGGGCAGGGGGCGCAGGACCGTCCTCGTCAGGTCACCCCCATGTAGAGGTCCATCAGGCGACGGTCGTCGGCCAGCTCGTCCGGCCGACCGTGGAACCGCGCCTCGCCGGCGACGAGGATGTGGACGACGTCGGCGATCGGTAGCGCCTCCCGGATGTTCTGCTCGACCATGAGGACGCCCACGCCGCGGTCCCTGAGCGCGCGGGCGCGGGCGAGGGCGTCGGCGACCATGGCCGGCGCGAGGCCCGCCGACGGCTCGTCGAGCAGGACGAAGCGCGGCTCGGCGACGAGCACCCGCGCCATGGCGAGCATCATCCGCTCCCCGCCGCTGAGCTGGCCGGCCGGCACCGTGCGCCGCCTGGCAAGTGACGGGAACTCGTCGAGGAGGCGCGCCACCCGCCGCTCCACCGCCCGCCGGTCGCGGATCGCGTAGCCGCCCATCCGGAGGTTCTCGACGACCGTGAGCCGGGGGAAGATCCCCCCGCTCTGCGGCAGCATCACCACCCCCCGCCGCACGACCTCGTGCACCGGCAGCCCCGTGAGCTCCACGCCGCCGAGGGCGACGCGCCCGCTCCAGATCGGGATGGCCCCGGCGATCGCCTTGAGGAGGGTGCTCTTGCCGCTGCCGTTCGGCCCGAACACGCAGGTGATCTCCCCGGCCCTCGCCTCGAGCGAGACGCCGTGCACCACCTCGTGCTTGCCGTACCCGGTCACGATCCGCTCGGCGACGAGCGTCGGCATCAGCTCCTCCGCCCCAGGTAGGCCTGCATGACCCGCGAGTCGCGCAGCAGCGCCTCGAAGCTGCCGCTCGCCACGATCTCGCCGAAGTTCATCACGACGATCCGGTCGCAGACCGCGCGGATGAACTCCATGTCGTGCTCGATCAGGAGGAACGTGGCTCCCGCCTCGCGCCTGGCCTTCACGGCGTCGAGGATGACCTGCCGGACGCTCACGTGCACGCCGGCGGTCGCCTCGTCGAGCAGGATCAGGCGCGGCTCGCGCATGAGCACCCGGCCCAGCTCGAGGAGCTTCTGCTGCCCGCCCGACAGGTCGGCCGCGAGGGTGTCGCGCACCGCGGTGAGCCTGAGGAGGTCGAGCACCCGGGCCGCCCGGGCCGGCGCGGTCTTCCAGTCCCCCTCGACCGAGGCCGCCTCGAGGTTCTCGAGCACGGTCATGTGCTCGAAGAGCGCCGGGATCTGGAAGGTCCGCCCCACGCCGGCCCTCGCGATCCGGTGCGGCTTCCAGCCGGTCACGTCGACGCCGCCCACGCGGATGCGGCCGGCGTCGGGCGCGAGCACGCCCGAGATCAGGTTGAAGAGCGTGCTCTTGCCGCTCCCGTTGGGACCGATGATGCCGACGATCTCCCGCGGGGCGACGGTGAGGTCGACGCCGGCCACGGCCTGGATGCCGCCGAAGGCGCGCCGGACGCCGACGAGTTCGAGGATGGGGGTCTCGGTCACCAC
>DATCKS010000010.1:0-4306 GCA_036562265.1 Thermodesulfobacteriota bacterium
ACGCGCACGGGAGCGCCGCGACCGCGTGCTGGACCGCATGGCTGCCCTCGGTTATGCCCGGCCGGAGGACGTCGCGCGCGCCCGGGAGGAACCCGTCGGCGCGAGCGCCGCGCCCGCGAACTTCCTCGCGCCGCACTTCACGACGCAGCTCCTGCTCCGAGCCGAAGGCGACGTCGCCCCCGTCGGCACCTGGCGCACGACGCTCGACCTGGCGCTCCAGCAGGAGCTGGAGGCGGAGGTCCGGCACACCGTGGCGCTCCTCGAGGAACGGGGCGGCCGGCACGCGGCCGTCGTCGTCCTCGAGAACCGGACCGGCGCGATCCTGGCCTGGGTCGGCTCGCCCGACTTCTTCGCCGACGCCGGCGGGCAGGTCGACATGGTCGTCTCGCGGCGCCAGCCGGGGTCCGCGCTCAAGCCGTTCCTCTACGGCCTCGCCTTCGACCGCGGCTACACCGCGGCGACCGTGCTCCCGGACGTGCCCCGCACCTACGAGACGACGGCGGGGCCGTACCGCCCGCGCAACTACGACCGCCGGTTCCGCGGCCCGGTCCGCGCCCGGGTCGCGCTCGCGAGCTCCCTCAACGTCCCGGCCGTCGAGCTCGCCAATCGCCTCGGCGTCGGCGCGTTCCTCGCCACGCTCCACGCCGCCGGTTTCGAGTCGCTGGACCAGCCGGCGGAGCACTACGGGCTCGGGCTCGCGCTCGGGAACGGGGATGTCACCCTCCTGGAGCTCGCCAACGCATACCGCGGGCTCGCGAACGGCGGGGTGTGGCGGCCGGTGCGGTGGCTGGAGTCGGTGGAGGATGCGACGTCGCCGGGTGGGCGCCCGGCGTGGCTCCACGACGCGTCGCTCGGCGGCGCGCCATCGGCCGCCATACCCGCCGCCGTTGGCGACGGCCGCCGCTTCATGTCAGCCGGTGCCGCGGCGCTCGTCCTCGACATCCTGAGCGACCCGGTCGCCCGAGTCCCCGGCTTCGGCACCGAAACTCCTCTCGACTTCCCGTTCCCCGCGGCCGCCAAGACCGGGACGAGCCGCCACTTCACCGACAACTGGGCCGTCGCGGTGACGGGCGAGTTCACCGTGGCCGTCTGGGTCGGCGACTTCACCGGCCGGCCGATGCGCGGCGTGAGCGGGATCAGCGGCGCCGGACCGCTCCTCTACCGATCCGTGCTGCGCGTCGCGCGGCGCTACCCGCCCGGGTTCCTCCCCACGCCCGAGAGCGTCGGAGCGACGGCGGTGCCCGTCTGCCTCCTCTCCGGGCTGCGCGCCGCGAACGGGTGCCCGTCGACCGTCGAGTGGTTCCTCCCCGGCACCGAGCCCACGCGCGACGACGACTGGTACCGCGACGGCCGCGTCGTCCTGCCGCCGGAGTACTCGGAGTGGCTGGCGATGGGAGACGCGGACGCCGGGGTGGGTGGCGTGGAAGGGTGGGCCGTCGCGGACGACTGGCCCGCGGCCGGCGCATCCGGCGCCCGGGACGACGTCGGCTTCGACACCTACGCCGGCCGGGCGGGGGCAGACGGGGCCGCCGGAACCGCCGGCGCCGGAACAATCGCCGCTGAGAAAGCCGTCGCCTCCGAGCCCGGCGTCCCGAGCACGGCCGCGCGTCGCATCCTCTCCCCCGCCGACGGCGACGTCTACGAGGTCCCGGTCGGCACGGACCCGCGCTACGCCACGGTCCCGCTCCTCGCCGCCGGCGACGATGCGGATCCCGTGCGCTGGTTCGTCAACGGCGCGCCTCATGCCGGAGCGCGCTGGCGCCTCGTCCCCGGGGTCCATATCATCCGCGCCGAATGGGCGTCCGGCGCCCGGGACTCGGTGCGGATCGTGGTGCGGTAGAGCCTCGGTCCGAGGTCAGGCATTCACGCCGGGGACCCGTCCGCCGGGATCGCCGGATGCGGCTCCCGGCAATCCGGCGCCCCTGAGAAACGACGGTCGGCACACAGAACCACGAGAACACAGAACGACCATGCGCGCATTCGCTGTTCTCGCCCTGACAGGGCTCGCTTTCGCCCCGGCGCTCGCAGCGCAGGAGCACCGGCACTCGGCCCAGGGCCACGACCACGCGGCGCACGCCGCCGGACAGACGCCTGCGGCGCCCGCGCAGCTCACCGAGGCCGGCAACGGCGCCTTCGCCGCGATCCAGGAGGTCGTGCGCCTCCTCGAGAGCCGGCCGGACACCGACTGGTCGAAGGTGGACCTCGAGGCGCTGCGCAGGCACCTCGTGGACATGGCGAACATGACGCTGAAGGCGGAGGTCCTCTCGCGGGAGGCGATCCCCGGCGGCGCGCGAATCACGGTCCGCGGCGTCGATCCGGAAGCGCACGCATCGATCGGCCGTGCCCTCCAGGCTCACGCGAGGATGATCGAGGTCGAGCGGGGGTGGACGATGATCGTCGAGACCGGCGACGACGCGCACCGCTTCACCGTCACCTCGCCGCGCGCGGAGGACGCGCCGAAGATCCGCGGGCTCGGCTACATCGGGATCCTCGCCCTCGGCGATCACCACACGCCGCACCACCTCATGATGGCGACGGGCGTCGAGCCGCACGCGCACTGACGGACGACGTCGCACGCGACCGGGCGACGCCGCCCACACCCTTCCGGCGCGGCGTCGCCCAACCGCGGATGTCGGCGGCCCCTCGCTGGTCCCCGACTTGCGGACTCCGGCCCGAGCGCCCGTGCAGTCGCACGGGCGCTTCGTCGTGGACCCGCGAGAGAGCGGCCGATCGTGAACGCGGAGAGAGCGCCCGCCCCGCTCGAAGACGAGCCGCAGGAGGTGAGGTTCCGTGCCGCCCCGCAGGACGAGCCGCCCCCCACCCGCATCGACATCCCCTGGTCCGTCTTCGTCAAGGGGATCGTCGCATTTCTCGTCATGCAGGGGCTCCTCCGCTTCTTCCAGCAGGTCACGGCGGTCGTCGTCATCCTGGCGCTCGCGCTCTTCCTGACCGCGGCGCTCAGCCCGCTCGCGGCGTGGATCGAGCGCCGGGGAGTCAAGCGCGGGCTCGCTTCGCTCCTCGCCGTCGGCGCCGCGATCCTCGTGATCCTCGCGCTCGCTGGCCTCGTCGTCCCGCCGCTCGTCATCGAGGTGATCGAGTTCGTCAACGACCTGCCGCTCCACCTCGAGCGGCTCCAGCGCCTCTCTACGTCCAACCCCGAGCTGTTCCGGGCGCTCGAGCAGATCGCCCAGCGCGTGCGCCAGGATCCGAGGGCGTTCTTCGCCGGATTCCTGCGCGCCGGCGCCAGTGCGGCCGGCCTCATCTTCAGCGGCGTGCTCATCCTCACGCTCGCCCTCTACTTCCTGTTGGACCAGGAACAGATCCGCAAGGCGCTCCTCGACCACCTGCCGCGCCGCCATCGCGACCGCGTGGACCTCACCATCACCGAGGTCGCCCGCGTGATCCGGAGCTACTTCGTCGGCCAGGCGATCGTCTCCTCGATCTTCGCCATCCTGACCTTCTTGCTCCTCACGATCCTCGGCGTGCCCTACGCGACGGTGCTCGCGGGACTCGCCTTTGCCCTCGACGCGATCCCCAACATCGGCGCCACCCTCGCGGTCATCGTCCCCGCGCTCGTCGCCTTCGCCTCCGAAGGGATCGTCGATGCGCTCATCGTGGTCGGCGTCGTGATGGTCTACCAGCAGATCGAGAACAACCTCATCGCACCCCGGATCCTCGGCGAGAAGCTCGAGATCCCGCCGGTCCTAACGCTCATCGCGATCCTGGTCGGCGGCGCGGTACTGGGGGTGATCGGCGTGATCATCGCGATCCCGCTCGCCGGTGTGCTCCCCGTCATCGACCGGATCTGGTGGCGGAGGGACGGGCGGGATACCGAGTGAACCAATCGCTGACAACGACCGGCAAGTCGTTTTCTCGACCTGCCCGTTGAACTAACGGCAATACAATGCGGCGCCGGTCATGCCGCGGCATGACCGGCGCCGTTCGCACCTGGACCCGGCGTTGTTCGTATCAGGCCCCGACGCCGTTCGCGCCTGGCCCCGGCGCCGTTCGCACCGGGCCGGCGGATCAGACGCCTGCCGGCTGCACGAAGTAGCCGATCACCTTCCAGTGGCCGTCCTCCAGGGTCAGCGACACGACCTCCCGGGCGGAGGGGAGGTTCGCGAACTCACTCTGGTAGATCAGCGCGACGTACTCGCCCGGGGGCGCGTTCGGCACGTCCGTCGCATACCGCGCTTCCTGGAGCGTGCGGTTCCCGAACGTGCCGAGCTGCGTCCGCAGCGCGGCGACCTGCTGGGCCCAGGCGCCCTCCGGGACCGCCGCCTGGAAGTGCTTGCTCGTCTCGGCC
>DATCKS010000519.1:0-2267 GCA_036562265.1 Thermodesulfobacteriota bacterium
CTCGAGCACCGCATGGACCAGCTCGCCGCGGCGCTCGGCGCGCCGGCCGCGGTCGGCGGAGGGGTGCCGCCGCCCGATCCCACCGCGGCCAACCCGGCCTTCGCGGAGTACCAGAGCATCGTCACCGCGATCCACAACCTCCCCCCGCGGAGCGAGCGGGACCCGGAGAAGGTCGCGCTGCGCCACCGGGAGAAGGAGGTCATCAAGCGCCGCCTGATCGCGCTCTGCCGGCAGGAGCCGCGGATCCTCCAGTTCATCAAGGACAACGTCCGGATCTTCAACGGCACGAAGGGGGAGCCGCGCAGCTTCGATCTCCTCGACGAGCTGCTCGCCGATCAGGCGTACCGGCTCGCCTACTGGCGCGTGGCCGCCGAGGAGATCAACTACCGCCGCTTCTTCGACGTGAACGAGCTCGCGGCCCTGCGCATG
The DNA here is from genome assembly GCA_036562265.1 of Thermodesulfobacteriota bacterium. Taxonomy (GTDB): domain Bacteria; phylum DASVDK01; class DASVDK01; order DASVDK01; family DASVDK01; genus DASVDK01. The sequence continues at coordinate 430 of DATCKS010000519.1, forward strand.
AACGACCCGCGGGTCTTCGAGGCGACGCACCGGCTCGTCCTCGAACTCCTGCGCAGCGGCAAGGTGCAGGGGCTCAGGATCGATCACCCCGACGGCCTCTTCGACCCGCTCGGCTACTTCCAGACGCTCCAGCGGGCGCGGAGGCAGCAGGTGGTCGAGGCCGAAGTCGGCGTGACGGCCGGCTCGGACGGGCAGGGGCGCTCGGCCCTGCTCGACCGCCTCATGGCCGACCTCGACGCGCGAGCCGCGGAGGACCCCGCGAGCCCGGTCGCGCGGCCGCTCTTCATCGTCGTCGAGAAGATCCTGGGGCCGGACGAGCCGCTACCCGAGCAGTGGCCGGTGTGGGGTACGACCGGGTACGAGTTCCTGAACGTCCTCGGCGGCCTCTTCGTGGCGCAGGACGAGGCGCGGCGCCTCGACGAGCTGTACGAACGGGTCATCGGGCGGCGCATCCACTTCCCGGACCTCGTCTACGAGTGCAAGAAGCTCAACATGTACGTCTCGATGGCGAGCGAGACGAACGTCCTCGGCCACCAGCTCAACCTCCTCTCCGAGCGCAACCGCTGGTCCCGGGACTTCACGCTGTACAGCCTCACCCAGGCGCTGCGCGAGATCATCGCCTGCTTCCCGGTCTACCGCACCTACATCTGCGCCGGGAAGGACGAGGTCTCCGAGCGGGACCGCCGGTACGTCGAGCAGGCCGTCTACGCGGCCAAGCGGCGCAACCCGGCCATCGACGCCTCGATCTTCGATTTCATCCGCGACGTGCTCCTCCTGCGCTTCCCCTCGCGCCTCTCCGAGGAGGACCGGGCGATGCAGCGCGAGTTCGTCATGAAGTTCCAGCAGGTGACGAGCCCGGTGATGGCCAAGGGGGTCGAGGACACCGCCTTCTATCGCTACAATCGCCTGGTCGCCCTCAACGAGGTCGGCGGCGAGCCCGATCGCATGGGCACCTCGCCGGCCGACTTCCACCGGATGAACCAGGAGCGGCTCGCGCGCTGGCCGGGGTCGCTCTCCACCACCTCGACGCACGACACGAAGCGGAGCGAGGACGTCCGGGCGCGCATCGCCGTCCTCTCCGAGGTGGCTCGCGAGTGGCGGGCCGCCGTCAACCTCTGGCGGCGGATGAACGCGCGGCGAAAGGTCGAGGTCGACGGGCGGCCGGCGCCGGACCCCAACGACGAGTACCTCCTCTACCAGACGCTCGTGGGGAGCTGGCCGCTCGAGGGGGCGTCGGGCGAGGCGCTGGCCGCGTATCGCGACCGCATCCAGCAGTACATGGCCAAGGCGACGCGAGAGGCGAAGGTCAACACGAGCTGGATCAACCCCGATCCGGGGTACGACGACGCGGTGCGCACGTTCGTGGCGGTGCTGCTCGACGACTCGCCGCAGAACCGGTTCCTGCCGGAACTGGTCGGCTTCGTCGGCCGGGTCGCGCGCTTCGGCCTCATGAACAGCCTCTCCCAGACGGTGCTGAAGCTGCTCTCGCCCGGCGTCCCGGACATCTACCAGGGCACGGAGTGCTGGGACTTCAGCCTCGTGGACCCCGACAACCGGCGTCCGGTCGACTTCGGATTGCGCGTCCGGTTGCTCGAGGAGATCCGGGCGGCGGCCGCCGCCGAGGGCGGCCTCGCCGGGCTCGCCGCCGAACTGGCCGGCCGGCTCGCCGACCCGCGGGCGAAGCTCTTCGTCGTGCACCGGGCGCTCGAGATGCGGCGCGAGGCGCCCGAACTCTTCTGGGCCGGCGCGTACCTGCCGCTCGTCGCGGAGGGGGCGAAGGCCCAGCACGTCGTCGCCTTCGCGCGCCACCGGCCGGGAGGCGGCGAGCCGTTCGACAC
>DATCKS010000522.1:0-35673 GCA_036562265.1 Thermodesulfobacteriota bacterium
CACCACGTCCGTCAGATGATCGACCAGGTGGCGAAGACGGACGTGACCGTCCTCATCCGTGGCGAGAGCGGGACGGGGAAGGAAGTGGTCGCCCGGACGCTCTTCCAGGAGTCGCACCGGCGGGACAAGCCGTTCGTCAAGATCAACTGCGCGGCGCTCCCGGAGCAGCTCCTCGAGAGCGAGCTCTTCGGCTACGAGCGGGGCGCGTTCACGGGGGCGAACCTCCGCAAGCAGGGGAAGTTCGAGCTCGCCAACCACGGCACGATCTTCCTCGACGAGATCAGCGAGATGCACCCCGCGCTCCAGGCGAAGCTCCTGCAGGTCCTCCAGGACGGCGAGTTCTCGCGCCTCGGCGGCGAGGGGGACGTCCAGGTCGACGTGCGGGTCATCGCGGCGACGAACCGCGACCTCGAGAAGGCGGTCCGCGAGGGGCAGTTTCGCGAGGATCTCTACTACCGCCTGAACGTGGTCAGCATCGCGCTGCCGCCCCTTCGGGAGCGGCGCGACGAGATCCCGCTCCTCGTGGACCACTTCCTGACGCGCTACTCCCGGCAGTACAACCGCCCCTATCGTCCGCTCTCCGAGGAGACGATGCGGCGGTTCATGACCTACCACTGGCCGGGCAACGTGCGCGAACTCGAGAACATGATCAAACGCGCGGTGGTCCTCGGCAACGAGTCGGCCATCCACACGGAGTTCGCCCTGCGCAGCCGCGAGATCGAGCCCGAGGCGCAGGCGGTGGCGGCCGCCGCGAGCGTGGCGGCCGAGACGCCGATCGGGGCCGACGGCGATCGGCCGGTGTCGCTCAAGGACATCGGCCGGGAAGCCGCGCGCAAGGCCGAGCGCGAGGTCATCTCGCAGGTGCTCAACTGGACGCGGTGGAACCGGAAGGAGGCCGCGGAGATCCTCCAGATCTCCTACAAGGCGCTCCTCTACAAGATCAAGGAGAACGAACTCGACCGGCACCCGGCCTGACGAACCGACCGATCGCGGGGCGGCCGCCCGGGGCTCGGGCGGCCGCCCGTACGGACGCGGGAGCCCGGAGTCGATGCCGGCGGCGAGCCGGCGGAGGCGCGTGACGATGCGGCAGCCAAGGTGGCACGTATCCCTCGTTCTCGCGACAGTCGTCGTTCCCGTGCTCGCGGGGTGCGGGACGGCCGGGCCGGCCGGCGCCGGCCGCGGGCCCGTCGGCGCCGACATATCGGCGACCGCTGCGGCGGCGACCGAGGACTACCGCATCGGTCCGGCCGACGTCCTGCAGGTCACCGTCTGGCGCAACGAGCAGCTCTCGGGCGAAGTGCCGGTCCGTCCCGACGGCAAGATCTCGCTGCCGCTCCTCAACGACATCCAGGCGGCCGGCCTCACGGCGGTCGAGCTGCGCGACGAGATCGCCCGGCGACTCAAGGAGTACGTCACCGCGCCGGCCGTGACGGTGGCGGTCAAGGAGATCAACAGCCTCAAGGTCAACGTCCTCGGCCAGGTGCAGAAGCCCGGCGTGATCGAGGTGAAGCGGCGCGTCTCGGTGCTCGAGGCGATCGCGCTCGCCGGCGGCCTGACCCCCTTCGCGGCCCCCAACCGGATGGTCGTGCTCCGCAAGGGGCCCGACGGGCGGCTCGTGCGGATCGGCATCCGCTACAACGACCTCCTCGCGGGCGACGACCGGCAGAACATCCTCCTGCAGCGCGACGACACCATCATGGTGCCGCAGAGCCTGTTCTAGCCATGGCGGAGCGGACGGCACGGCGCATGGCACGGCGCGCGGCCGCCGGCCTCGTGCTCTCGGCGGGCGCCGGCGCGCTGATGCTGGCCCTTGCCGCGCGCGCGGCCGCCCAGCAGCGGTTCGAGCTGATCCCCTCGGTCACCCTGAGCGAGAGCTTCAGCGACAACGTCGACTTCGTCCCCGAGAACGAGCGGAGCGGGTTCACGTCGAACGTGACGCCCGGGATCCGGGCCGGCATGGTCGGGGGACGACTCGAGGCGAGCGTGCAGTACGCCGCGAACTTCCGGTTCGAGCACTTCCGCGGGGGGGAGAGCCCGGGGGTGGACCACAATGCAAGCGCAAGGCTCGACTACGCGGCCACCCCGCGCTGGCGGCTCTTCCTCAGGGAGGACTTCCGGCTCTCGCCCGACCCGACCCAGGACCTCGTCTTCGTGACCCCCGAGGGGCAGACGTTTCGCAGCTTCGAGGAGGCGGCGCGGACCCCCGGCGTGGACGTCCTGGACCTCCGGTCGCTCCTCGTCCGGGAGGACGAGATCCGGAATCAGCTCTCGGTCGGGACCGACTACGACCTCACGCCGCGCTGGGCCGTCGGGGCCGAGGCCATCTGGATCGTCAACGAATCGCTCGACGACCTCTTCGTGGAGGACGAACGGACGTATGCCGGCCGGCTCTCGACGGACTACCGCCTGACGCCCGCCGACGACCTCGAGCTCGGGCTGCGGTACGACCTGACGCAGTTCGACGTGACCCCCGACGCGACCGTCGTGCGGGCGGACCTCTCGTGGGAGCGGCGCATCTCGGAAGTCTTCCGGATCGCCCTCACGGGCGGCTATGCCGCGGTTCGCACGCGGGACGGCGGGGACGAGGAGGGTGGTGACGAGGACCTCGGGTACGGCGGGGCGACGCTCCGCGGCGACCTGGCGCAGGGCCAGTGGCGACTGCGGATCGCCCGGGAGATCGGCACGGGCGACGGGTCGGGCGACGTCTCCACGCGCGACGTCGCCGAGGCGTCGATCAGCCGCACGCTCCGGCCGGGGCTCTCGGCCGGGGGAGCGCTCGCGTTCCTGCGGACCCGGTCGGTGCGCGGCTTCGGGGCGGATACCGACACGTTCCAGGGCACGCTCAGCCTCTCGTGGCGGTTCATCCGGTGGGCGTCGGCGCTCGTGTCGTACCGCTACCGGTACGAGGACCAGGTCGACGGCCGGTCGGGCATCGACGAGAACGCGGCCCTCGTCGGGATCGAGATCCTCTGGCCGATCCGGGAGCTGGCCGGCCTCGCCCCGTGACGTCCTTCGAGGCGACGACTGTCGCCGGGGGAGTGTGATGGAGACCATTCGGCAGGCGTTCGGGACGGCGGAGATCCGGGCGTTGATCGCCCGGCGGTGGTGGCTCTTCCTGATCCCGTTCCTCACGATCGTGCTGGGCTCGGCGCTGGTCGCCTGGTCGCTGCCCGACGTCTACCGGGCCGAGACGGTGATCCTCGTCGATCCGGCCAAGATCCCCGAGCGGTACATCGCCCCCATCTCGAACATCGAGATCAAGGACCGCCTGACGACGCTCTCGCAGCAGGTCATGAGCCGGACCCGGCTCGAACAGGTCATCCGCACGCTCGGCCTCTGGCGCGAGGACTGGGAGAACCCGGCCGCGATGGAGCGACGCGTGAACGCCCTTCGCCGGCACATCGACGTGCGGGTGACGGGGAGCGACTCCTTCGTGATCGGCTTCGAGGGGCGGGAGCCGCGACTGGTCCAGCAGGTCACCAACCAGCTCGCCGCCCTCTTCATCGCCGAGAACTCGAAGATCCGGGCGCAGCGGGCCGAGGGAACCGCCCAGTTCATCGAGCAGCAGCGGCGGCTGGTGGAAGAGCAGCTCGCGGCCAAGGAGGCGGAGATCCGCGCCTATCGCGAGGCGCACCTCGGCGAGCTGCCGGAGCAGAAGGAGGCGAACCTCCGGGCGCTCGACCAGCTCGAGCAGCGGCTCGCCGCGAATCGGGAGGCGACGCTCCGGCTCACGGAGCGTCGGAGCCTCGTGCAGCAGCAGATGGCCTCGCTTCGGGCCAGGGCGACCGAGCCCGAGGCCGTCTCGCCCCTTCGGGCCGAACTCGTGAGGCTCCACGCGGAGCTGCAGGCGCTCGAGACCCAGTTCACCAGCCGGCACCCGGACGTCGTCATGACGCGGCGCCGCATCAAGGAGATCGAGGCGCAGATGCGGGACGGCAGGGGCCAGGTTTCGCTCCCCCCCGCGCCGCTCGCGGAACTCGCCCGCGATCCGATGTACGTCGCGCTCCAGCGCGAACTCGACCAGATCAACGTCGACCTGGCCAGCCGGACGGCCGAGCGGCAGGAGCTCGAGCGGCAGATCCAGGAGGTGCGCGCCGTCGTGGCCGCCATGCCGCGGCGCGAGCAGGAGTACGCGACGCTCACGCGCGACTACGAGAACCTCAAGAGCACCTACCAGTCGCTCCTCGCCAAGCAGATCCAGGCCGGCATGGCGGAGGACCTCGAGCGCAAGCAGGCGGGGGAAACCTTCACGGTGCTCGACCCCGCCGACGTCCCGAAGCAGCCGGTCAAGCCGAACCGGTTCAAGATCCTCCTCGTCGGCCTGGTGCTCGGTTTCGGCGCCGGTGCGGGCGGCGTCTACCTCGGCGAGACGCTCGACCAGTCGGTGCGAACGGTGGAGGAGTTGAAGCAGGCGTACGGTCTGCCGGTCCTCGGCGCGATCCCGGATCTCGCGTACGAGGAGGCGAGGGCGAAGCGGCGGGCCAGGCGGGCCAGGCCGGTACGGACGCCACAGGCCGCCCGACTCTAGGAGCGACGGCTCGTGTACCTTCGGTTCTTCGGTTTCGCGGAGCGGCCGTTCAACGTCACGCCGGACCCGCGCTTCCTCTACCTCTCGGCGCACCACCAGGAGGCGCTCGCCATCCTGACCTACGGCGTTCGGGAGCGAAAGGGGTTCATCGTGCTGACGGGCGAGGTGGGGTCCGGCAAGACGACGCTGCTCCACACGCTCCTCGACCGCCTCGACCCGAACGTCCGGGCGGCGTACCTGTTCAACACGAGCCTCTCGCAGGTCGACCTGATGCGGGCGGTGGTGGAGGACTTCGGCGTCCCGACGACCGCGACCTCGGTCGGCGACCTCGTGGCCGATCTGAACGCCTGGCTCATCGACCGGCTCGCCCGGGGGGAGAACTCCGTCCTCATCATCGACGAGGCGCAGAACCTCTCGCCCGAGCTGCTCGAGTCGGTCCGGCTGCTCTCGAACCTCGAGACGTCGAAGGAGAAGCTGCTCCAGCTCGTCCTCGTCGGTCAGCCCGAGCTGAACCTCACGCTGAACCATCCGAGCCTCAGGCAGCTCAAGCAGCGCATCAGCCTCAGGTACCACATCCCGCCGCTCACGCGCACCGAGACGCTGGATTACATCGTGCAGCGGCTCAGGATCGCTGGGGCGACCGGTCGGATCTTCACGGATCGAGCGCTCGACGAGATCTATTACTACTCGCGGGGCATCCCGCGGCTCATCAACATCCTGGCCGACAACGCGCTCCTGACGGCGTACGCGAAGGAGCAACGCCTGGTCGACGAGGCGACGGTGATCGAGGCGGTGCGCGACCTGGAGCCGACCGGGGAAACCGGGTTCCGGGACCTCGCGGCCGCCGAGGTCGTCGACGGCGACGCGGTCCTGCGCAAGGAGCCGGAAGCGGCGCCGGCCTGGGCGGGCGGCGCGACCGGCACGACCGGGCCGCGGCCGGGGCGCGGGTGGCGCCGGCTCGTCGGCGGCCTGGTCGTGGCGGCCGTGCTGGCCGGTCTCGTCGCCGTCGTGGCGGGCGACCTCGGGCCGCGCATCGTCGCGCAGGTGGACCGGTGGGTGAGCGGCGAGCCGCCGGTTTCGGATGCGGCGGCGGGTAACAGGGGAGGTACACGGTGAGCAAGGTCCACGAGGCGCTGAGGCGGGCCGAGCGCGAGCGGGAGGAGGCGCGCCGATCCGGCAGCCTGCTGCCCGACCCGGAGCCGGAACGCCCGGCAGCTCCGACCCGGAGCGTCGATCCGCCGGACGCCGCGGCGCGGGCCGGCGCCGCGCGGCCGGCGAGCGTGCCGGAGCGGCCGAGCACCCTGCCGCCGCCGGCCCCGCCTGAGCCGGCAGCGGAGCCGAGGTCGGCCGCGACCGCGGAGCCGGCCGCGACGGCGAGGACGGCCGTGAGCGCGGAGCCGCGCGGACGCGCGCCGTCGGTCCCGCTGCCCGATCGAGCCGCCTCGCCCGACCTTCGGCTCGACGACGCGCTCGTGGCCTTCACCAAGCCGCGCTCGCTCGCGGCCGAGCAGTTCCGGACCATCCGGCAGCAGCTCGCCGTGTACGCGCGCGAGGTGCCCATGCGCACGATCGTGGTCACGAGCCCGCTGGCCGGCGAGGGGAAGACGACCACGGCGTCGAACCTCGCCATCGCGCTCGGCCAGGAGCTCGGCCGCCGGATCTGCCTGGTGGACTGCGACCTGCGGAGTCCCGGCATCGGCGCGCTCTTCGGCCTTCCGTCGCGGGACGGCCTGGCCGACGTCCTGCGCCGCCGGGTGGTCCTGGACTCCGTCCTGGTCTCCACGCCGGTGAACGACCTGTGGGTCGTGCCGGCCGGGCACCTGCCGCCGAATCCCGCGGAGCTCCTCGCGTCGAACGGGATGCGTGAGGTCGTGGAGGCGCTCCGGTCGCGTTTCGACCTGGTGGTCCTCGACACGCCGCCGGTGATCCCGGTCCCCGATCCGGCGATCCTGAGCGGCCTCGCCGACGGCGTCGTCCTCGTCCTCCAGGCGGGACACACGCCGAGACGCCTTCTCGATCGCACGCTCGATCGGCTGCACGGCGCGGTGCTACTCGGCTTCGTCCTCAACCGGACGGACGAGTTCCGCTACTACGCCGACTACTACCAGTACGACTACGGCGCCTGACGCGTCGGGTACCGCGTCGGGCCAGACCGGCGCCGGGGGTGGAGGAGGGCCAGCCCGGGCGCCGAAGAGGGGGTCATGCTCGCCCTCCTGCGTCACTCGTTCCGTCGGCTCGTCTTCATCGTCGTCGAGGACCTCCTGCTGCTCGCCTCGATCCTCGTTGCGGTCGTCCTGACGTTCGGCGGCGCGGAGCGAGGCGAGCTGCCCGGCGGCGCGGGGACGGGCGTCCTCCTGGCGAAGGGCTTCCTGGTCGCGGCCGTTTGCCAGATCTGCCTCTACTACAACGACCTCTACGACTTTCGCGTCGCGAGACCCGGGCCGGACCTCGTGCGGCGGATCCTCGAGTCGCTCGCGGCGACGTCGATCGTGGTCGCGATCCTCTACCTCGCCTTCCCCGGGCTGATCATCGGCCGTGGCGTGTTCCTGACCGCGATCGGCCTCGGCGCGACGCTCCTGATCCTCTGGCGCCTCCTCTACGACCGGATGCTTCGGGTCGACGGCTTCCACGAGCGGGTCCTGGTGCTCGGCACCGGATCGCACGCGCAGGCCGTCGCCGCCGAGGTCCGAGCGCAGCCGGCTCTGGGCTTCCGGATCGTCGGGTACATCGCGGACGGACCGGATCACACGGTGACCGGGGAGGGGCAGGCACCGGTGCTCGGCCGGGAGGACGCGCTCCTCGACGTGGTGCGGCGAGAGCGCGTGCAGCGCGTCGTCGTGGCGCTCTCCGAGGCCAGGGGCCGGCTGCCGGTCGACGCGCTGCTCGCGGTGCGGATGGCCGGCGTGAAGGTCGAGGAGGGCACGTCGTTCTACGAGCGGGTGTCGGGGAAGATCCTCCTCGAGAACCTGAAGCCCTCGTTCCTGATCTTCTCCGACGGCTTTCGCAAGTCGCTCTTCACGCGAGCCGTGAAGCGCCTCACGGGGATCGCCATCTCGGTGGTGGGGCTCGTCCTCTCGGCGCCGGTGACCCTCGTCGTGGCGCTCCTGATCCGGCTCGACTCGCCGGGGCCGATCTTCTTCGCGCAGGAGCGGGTCGGCCAGGACGGCAAGCTCTTCACGCTCTACAAGTTCCGCTCGATGCGCACCGACGCGGAGGCGGACGGGCGCCCGGTCTGGGCCGAGGAGAACGACCCGCGAGTCACCCGGATCGGCGCCTTCCTCCGCAAGACGCGCATCGACGAGATCCCGCAGCTCTGGAACGTCCTCAAGGGGGACATGAGCATCGTCGGCCCGAGGCCCGAGCGCCCGTACTTCGTCGAGCAGCTCAGGAAGGTCATCCCGTACTACGACCAGCGCCACACGGTGAAGCCGGGGCTCACCGGGTGGGCCCAGGTCCGCTACCCGTACGGCGCTTCCGTGCAGGACGCGATCGAGAAGCTGCAGTACGACCTCTTCTACATCAAGCACATGTCTCTCGCGTTCGACCTGTCGATCCTCTTCGAGACGGTCAAGGTGATCGTCCTCGGTCGCGGGCGGTGATGGGGCACGCCTCTTGCTGGCCACTCCCGCAGGGGAGGGAGGCAGGATGCGTCGAATCGTCCGCCGTGCGAAGCGGCTGTTCAACTGGGACGTCGTCATCCGTCTCGCGCTCGTGCCCGCCGTGGGGTACGTGCTCGCCGGAGCGGCCCTCGGCGCGAGCCGGAAGGCGGCCCGCGAGGCGGTCCTGGGGGCGATGGACGCCGCTGCCTTCCTCGGCCGCTAGCGGCGACGTCCACCCGAGCGAGGCGTCATGGCGGAGATCGTCTTCTGGGTTTCCCTCGGTGGCGTCCTCGGCACCTACGTTGGGTATCCGCTCGCCCTCTGGGCGTGGGCCCGGCTTGCTCCGAAGCCGGTGGCACGCAGGCCGGTGCTGCCGACCGTCTCGGTCGTGCTCGCCGTCAGGGACGAGGCCGACCGGATCGCGGCGCGGCTCGCCGACCTGCTCGCGCTCGACTACCCGCCGGACCGGCTCTCCGTGATCGTCGTCTCCGACGGCTCGACCGACGGCACGCCGGAGCGCGCCCGGGAGGCGGCCGCGGGCGACCCGCGCGTGACGGTGATCGCGCTCGACCGGCCGACCGGCAAGGCAGCCGCCCTCAACGCCGGCGTGGCGAAGGCGAGCGGCGAGATCGTCGTCTTCGCCGACGCGCGGCAGCGCTTTCGCCGCTCGGCGGTCCGACGCCTCGTGGAGAACTTCGCCGACCCGAGCGTGGGGGTCGCGAGCGGCCGCCTCGTGCTCGAGGACACCGAGGGGGTGGAGGTCGCCGAGGGGCTCTCGCTCTACTGGCGCTACGAGCTGTGGCTACGGGCACGCGAGAGCGCCGTCGGCTCGACGCTCGGGGCGACCGGCGCCATCTACGCGATCCGCCGCCACCTCTATCAGCCGATCGCGCCCGACACGATCCTCGACGACGTGGCGATCCCGATGCTGGCCGTGCTCGCCGGGGCGCGCAGCGTCCTCGACGAGCGGGCGATCGCGATCGATCGGGTGGCGCCGAGCGGCAACCACGAGCTTGCGCGAAAGGTCCGGACGCTGTACGGCAACTACCAGCTCCTCGCCCGCTACCCGGCGCTCCTCAGCCGGCGCAACCCCGTGCTCGGCCGGTTCCTGGCGCACAAGGTGGCGCGGCTCGCCGTCCCGCTCTGGCTCGCGCTGATCGCCGTCTCCACCGTCTTCCTCGACGGCGCCTACGCCGTCTTCGGCCTCCTGCACTGGGCGGCGTACGGCGCCGCGCTCGTCGGGTCGGCCGCCGACGGGCGCCGCGGCCGGCGGCGCGGCCCCGTGGCGCGCGTGGCGAGCGCGGCCTACGTCTTCCTCCTCCTCAACTGGGCGGCCCTGCTCGCCCTCGTCCGGTTCCTGCGAGGCGATCGCGCCGTCTGGGTCCGCACACGCGCCTGAGCGCGGCACGTTACTTGCTCGTGCCAGCGCTCATGTCGACCCCCAACGTGAGCGTCGTCATTCCTGCGTACAACGCTGCGCGGCACGTCGCCGGCGCGATCGAGAGCGCGCTCGCGGAGACCGACGTGGACGTGGAGGTGATCGTCGTCGACGACGGGTCGCAGGACGATACGGCGGACGTCGCCAGGGCCGTGTCGCCGCGCGTGCGCGTGCTGCGGCGCGGCAACGGGGGTCCCGGTGCGGCGCGCAACGCGGGCATCGCCGCGGCGCGGGCCCCACTCGTCGCCTTCCTCGACGCGGACGACCGCTGGCGACCGGGAGGGCTGGCACGGCGGCTCGCGGCTCTCGAGGCCGAGCCGTCGGCCGTGCTCGTGCATGCCCTCGTGACGTTCGTCGACGAGGAGGGGCGCGAGATTCCGTTCGATCCTCTGGCGTACCGGGTGCCGGCGGACGTGCGACGCGGGTGGGTGCTGCGTGCCCTCTTCTGGCACAACTTCGTGCACACCTCCACCGTCGTGGCGCGCCGCGACGCGCTCTGCGCCGTGGGGGGCTTCGACGAGCGGCGGGAGATCATCGAGGACTACGACCTGTGGCTCAGGCTCGCCGCGCGCGGCCGCTTCGCCTTCCTGCCGGAGGTCGCGGCCGTGTACCGGTGGCACGCGCGGAGTCTCGGGCGCACGAACGTGGAACGGAGCTTCCTCGGGCAGGTGGCGCCGCTCGAGGGCGCGCTCGCCCGCGGGGGGCTTGCGCGGACCGCGGTCGGCCGGGCGTGGCTCAGGCGCCGCCGGCTCGCCCTCTTGCACGCGGATCACGCGGACGACCTCCTGCGGTTCCGGGGCGACACGGCCGGCGCCGCGGCCGCGCTCAGGCGGTCGCTCGCGCTGCAGCCGCTCGCGCCCCGCCGGGCGGCGATGCTCCTCGCGGCGCAGGCGGGACCGGGGGCGGTGGAGCGGGCGCGCCGCGTCATCCGGGCCGTGCGCGGGCTCGGCGCAGGGCGCCGCCCGAGGCGGGCGTGAGCGGAACGGCGAGGCCGGCGGCGGCGACCTTGCGACGACGGGGGGGCGCGTGAAGCTGCCGCGGTGGCTCACGAAGGCCCTGCGCGACGCCGACGATGCCATCGACACGCTGCGAGCCCGGCCGAGGCGAATCCTCTTCGACGCCAGGACGCCGATGAACTACGTCATGTGGCGTCCGGTCGCCATGCGGCTGGCCGCGGACACGAGGATCGAGCAGTGGCACATGGCCGGCGAGGAGACGGGCCGACCCTACGCGCTCTACGAGCAGGTCGGCGTCCGCGACCGCATCATCTCGCGCTTCGAGGCGCAGCTCATGCGCTTCGACCTCTACGTGTGCGCCGACTTCGTCGCGACCTGGCTCAAGCGCCGCGTCCGGCGCGTGCACATCTTCCACGGCGTCGCGGGGAAGTACGGCCTCGACACGCCCGACCCCTCCATCGGACGCTTCGACGCCTACTTCTTCGTCAACCGCGACCGCCTGCGGCGCTACCGCGCGGCCGGGCTGGCCGATCGGCACAACACCTACCTCGTCGGGATGCCGAAGGTCGATCGGCTGGTGGACGGGTCGCTCACGCGCGAGGCGGCGCGCGCGGCGCTCGGGATCACCGGGTCGCGGCCCGTGGTGCTCTACGCGCCGACGTGGTCGCCGCACTCGTCGCTCGCCAGGCAGGGGGAGGCGCTGCTCAAGGCGCTTGGGAGGTTGGACGCCGAACTGGTGGTCAAGTTGCACGACCGGGCGTTCGACCCGAGACCGGCGTACTCGTCGGGGGCCCACTGGCCGGCCAGGCTCGCCGCGCTCGAGGCGGCGGGGCGGCTGCGGCTCGTGCGCGACCCCGATGCCACGACGGCGCTGGCTGCGGCCGACTGCCTCGTCACCGATCACTCGTCGATCGGCTTCGAGTACCTCCTGCTCGACCGACCGCTCGTCGTCGTGGACGAGCCCGAGCTGCTCCGCGCCGCTCGGGTCACCGGCGACCACGTGATCTGGCTTCGGGAGGCCGCCACGACGGTCCGCGCCGCCGAGGAGGCGGCGGCCGCGGTCGGGGCCGGCCTCGCCGACCCGGCGGCGCGGCGGGCCGAACGGCGCCGGGTCGCCCGGCGCCTCTTCTATCGACCGGGGACCGCCACGGATCGGGCCGTGGCGGCGATCTACAGGCTGCTCGAGCTTGCGCCGCCAGAGGCGGCGCTCACCAAGGAGTCCGACACCGATGGCCGAATCCTCCTGCGCCGTGATTCTCGCGGCAGGCGTGAGCCGGCGACTCATGCCCCTCACGCGTGACATCCCGAAGTGCCTGCTCGTCCTCGGCGGCCGCACGCTGCTGGAGCGCCAGCTCGCCCTTCTCGCCGATCTCGGCATCGAGGACGTGGTCGTGGTGACCGGCCACGGCGCCGAGGCGGTCCGCGCCGCGTGCGCGGGCCGGGCTCGCTGCGTGCATAACCCGCACTTCGAGGTGACGAACAGCCTCTACAGTCTGGCGCTGGCGGAGGACGCGATGCCGGAGGGACCGATGCTGCTGCTCAACAGCGACGTCCTGATCCACCCGGCGCTGGTCGAGCGCCTGCTCGCCGATCCGGCCGACGACGCGCTCCTCGTCGACCTCGACTCGCGGCTCGACGACGAAGCGATGAAGGTCGCGATCTCGGCGGGCAAGGTCGTCGCCATCGACAAGCGGCTCGACCGGTCGATCACCGACGGCGAGAACGTGGGCGTCGTCAAGTTCGGCCGGGAGGGACGCCGGGCGCTCTTCCGGGCGGCGCGAGGGCTCCTGTCGGAGGGGCGGCTGTCGGCCTGGGCCCCGGCCGCCTACCAGGAGATCCTCGAGGAGAGGCCGATCACCGCGGTACCGACCGACGGGTTGCCGTGGATCGAGATCGACTTTCCGGAAGACCTCGTGCGGGCGATGCGCGACGTCGTGCCGCGGATCGACGGCGCCGTCGGCCACGGGCGCGCCAGGGGGCGCGCCGGGAAGGGGACCCTGCGGGCGAGCGCCCACATCGGCGCGAGACCGTGACGGTGTCGGCCTGATCGAGAGGAGGCGCGGGGAGGGAGGCATGATCGGGATCGAAGCGCTCAAGCTGCGCGTGCGGCGACGAGAGACCCCGACCGCCCGGGCGCTCTACCGTCTGGCGAAGGCGTATCGCTCGGCCCACGTGCCGGTGATCCGCCCGCTCCACCTCGCGCTCTACTACGAGCGCGAGGCGCGCCTGAGCCTCTGGCGGACGTTCCTCAAGGCGGTCTACCACGAGCCGCTCTTCCGGGCGCGGTGCGAGCGGGTGGGGGAGCGGCTGCGGCTCACCAACGGGATCCCGTACATCGAGGGGCACCTCGTCATCCGGCTCGGCGACGACGTCGCGATCGACGGCGTCTCGTCGCTCATCGCCGCCAAGGTGCACGACCGGCCGGTCTTCGAGGTGGGCGACCGGGTCTTCCTGGGACACCAGCTCACCGTGAGCGTCGCCGAACGGGTGACGATCGGCTCCGACGTGCTCGTCTCCGACCGGGTCATGATCGCGGACAACGACGGCCACCCGCTCGACCCGGCGCGCCGCGCCGCGGGCCACCCGGTGGCGGCTGCGGACGTACGACCGGTCCGGATCGAGGACGGCGCCTGGATCGGGACGCGCGCCGTCATCCTCAAGGGGGTCACCGTCGGGCGAGGGGCCGTCGTCGCCTCGGGGAGTGTCGTCACCCGGGACGTGCCGCCCTACAGCGTCGTCGCCGGGAACCCGGCGCGGGTGGTGAGGCGGGACTGCCGCGACGGCGCGCCGCCGGAGGAGCGCGCCCCGCAAGGCGTTGCCGGGTTGGCGGGGGAGGCGCGGTGAGCATCCGGGCGAGGCTCATCGAGCGAGGCCGGGCGCCGTCGGACGACCGATCCGCCGGCGCCGCGCCGAGACGGCTCGACGGCGCGAGGCCCCGCGAGACGACCGACGGCAGCCGGCCGGTCCGCCTCGGCGGTCCGGCCGCGAAGGCGGCGACGAGCGAGCCGGCGCCGCTTGCACGTCCCGCGGCGCCTCGCGCGTCGACGGCGGCGTTCGGGACGCTCGCACTCTTCCTCGTGGTCCTCTACACGCGTCCACAGGACCTCGTCCCGCAACTCGCCGTGCTCCGCCTCGCGTTCGTGACGGGGCTCGCCGCCGCGTTCTTCCACGCGACCGATGCCCTGCGGCGGGGCGAACCGATCGTCCGCGCCGGGCGGGAGGTCTGGCTCGTGGCGGCGCTGCTCGCGCTCGGGGCGGCGTCGATCCCGTTCGCCCTCTGGCCAGGCGGCAGCTTCGCGGTCTTCACCGACCAGCTCGTCAAGGTGGCGCTGGCCTTCGTCCTCGTCGCCCACGTGGTCGACACGCCGGCGCGCGCGCGCGTGCTGGTCGGCGTCCTGGTGGGCGCCGGGGTCTACCTCGCGGCCGGCGCCCTGTACCTCGTCGCGACCGGCGAGGCGACCCGGTACGGCGGCCGCGCCGAGGGCATCGTCGGCGGGATGTTCCGCGATCCGAACGACCTGGCCCTCTCGCTGGTCGTGATGATGGGGCTCGCCGGCTTCGAGGCGATCGGCAGCCGCAGCCGGACGGTCAGGCTCCTCTACGTCGGCGCGCTCGGCGTCATGCTGGCCGGGATGCTGTCCACCTTCTCGCGCGGCGGGCTCGTGGCGCTGCTCGCCGCCGCCGCGGTCGGGCTCTGCCGGGTCGCCCGGCACGGCCGCGGGCTCGCCCTGGCCGGCCTCGTGCTCCTGGCCGGGGTCGCCGTGGCCGCCGCCCCGTCCGGCTACTCCGAGCGCGCGTCGTCCATCGTCACCGGGGAGGACAACGGCTCGATCGAGGCGCGGCTCACGACGCTGCGCCACGGCGTCGCGATCCTCCTCGAGCACCCGGTGGTCGGCGTCGGCCTCGGCAACTTCCGCATCGCCGAGGGCGAGCGGCACGGCTTCGTCGGCAAGTGGAACGAGGCGCACAACGCCTTCATCCAGATCGGCGCCGAGACCGGCTGGGCGGGGCTTGCGGTCTACGTCGCCCTGGCCCTCGCGGCCGTGGCCAACGCGCGAGCCGCCGCGAGACGGTCGCGCGACCCGCGGCTCGTCGGCACGGCGCACGGCCTCGAGACGGCGCTCGTCGGCTTCCTCGTCGGCGCGATGTTCCTGTCGCAGGCCTACACCTGGCACTTCTACATCCTGCTCGGCCTCGCCGTCGCGCTCAGGCGAATGGCCGACGCGGAGGCCGCTGGCGACGCGCCCAGGCCCGTGCCGGTCGAGCGCGTCCCCGCCGCCCCCGCGCGGCTGTCGCGGTGGTCCCCCCGGCCGGCGGGTCGGGCCGTCCCGCCCGGCGCCGCGGAGGCGAGGCGTTGACGGAGGCGACACCGTGACCTGGACCGTCCTCATCTGCACGCGCGACCGGGCCGGGCTCCTCGCCGAGACGCTCGACTCGCTGCGCCGTCTCGACGATCCCGGCGAGCCCTACGAGGTGGTCGTCGTCGACAACGGCTCGACCGACGACACCCGCGCCGTCGTCGAGCGGGCCGCCGCCGCGAGCCCCGTGCCGCTGCGCTACGTGTACGAGCCGAGGGGCGGGCTGTCGGCGGCTCGCAACCGGGGGGTCCGGGAGGCGCAGGGCGACCGGATCGCCTTCACCGACGACGACGTGCTCGTCGAGGCCGGCTGGCTCGCGGCCTTCGCCCGCGCCTTCGCGGCCCGGCCGGTCGACTTCCTCGGCGGTCGGGTCGTGCCGCGGTGGGGCGCGGAGCGGCCCTCCTGGCTGCCGGCCGGGCGCACCCGTGGGGAGATCTGGGGCGCGATCGCCCTCTTCGACTACGGCGACGAGCCGCGCCCACTCGCCAAGCCGCTCGGCGCGAACATGGCCTTCCGGCGGCGGCCGCTCCTCGAGGTCGGCGGCTTCCGCGAGGACCTCGGCCGCGACAGCGCCTCGCTCAAGGGGCAGGAGGTGCCCGAACTCCTCGAGCGCCTGAAGGCGGCGAGCGGCAGGGGCGGCTGGTACGTGCCGGACGCCGTGGTCCAGCACTGGATCCCTCCCGACCGGCTCACGAAGGGCTACTTCCGGCGGTGGTTCTACTGGAAGGGGATCTCGCGCGCGGCGGTACGGGACCGGGTCCACGTGCGGGGGGTCTGGCTCCCCGCGTCGCAGGTGCGGCGAATCGCCGGCCTGCCGCGCGGCCTCTATCGAGACGTCCTCGAAGCGGCCGGCCGCCTCGCGCTCCGGACGGCCCGCGGCGACCGGGCGGGCGCCTTCGAGGCCGAGGTCCGACTCTGGTACGCGGCCGGCTACGCGCGGGCCACCTGGCTCGGCGACCCGTCGCCGACCGGCGCGAACGCCCGGGCGTCCGTCCCCGGGAGGCCGGAGCCGGCGGCCGCGGCGACGCGCGACTCGTGAGCACCGCGCGGACGCTCGGCCGCAACACCGCGGCGCGGTACGGCGCGCTGGCGGTCGACGCCCTCGTCGGCCTGGTGCTCCTCCCCTACAACCTGGGGCACCTCGGCGCGGAGGACTACGGCCTCTGGATCCTCTCGGCCACGGTCGCCCGGTACGTGTCGTTCCTCGATCTCGGCTTCGGCGGGGGGCTCGTGCGCTTCGTCGCCGAGTGCCGCGCGACGGGTGACAGCCGCCGGCTCTCGGAGATCGCGAGCACCGTCTTCGCCGCCTTCTCGGTCGCCGGCGTGGCCGCGCTCGCGATCATGGGGGGCGTCGCGCTCGCCTACGACCGGCTCTTCGCCGTCGAGGCGGCCCAGGCCGAGGTGGGGCGGACGGTGCTCCTCGTCGTCGCCGCACGGCTCGCGCTCGGCCTCCCGCTGTCGGTCTTCGGCGCGGTGATCAACGGCGCGCAGCGCTACGCGATGAACAACGCCGTGGCGATCGTGACGACGCTCGCCGCCGCGGCCGCCAACGTGATCGCCATCGAGCGAGGCGGCGGCGTCCTGGCGGTCGTCGTCGCCACGACGGCCGTCCACCTCCTGGCCTACGTCGCCTACGTGGTGAACGCCTACCGGGTGCAGCCCGACCTCACGGTCTCGCCGCGGCTCGCCAGCCTGGCGAGGCTGCGCGAGGTCGGCGCGTTCAGCGGCTACCTCTTGGTCCTCGACTGGTCGCACAAGGTGAACTACTCGCTCGACACCTTCGTCATCGGCTGGGCGCTCGGCCCCCGAGCGGTCTCGCTCTTCACGCCGTCGGTCCGCGTCGCGCAGACCATGCGCGACCTGACGGCGCAGTTCCACAGCGTCCTCTTCCCGGCGGTCGTCGACCTCGGTACCCGCGGCGATCATCGGCGCCTCGTGACGCTGCTCATCGAGGGGACGAGGCTGTCGACGGCGCTCGCCCTGGCGGTCGGGCTCGGCGTGATCGTCCTGGCCGAGCCGCTCCTCGTCGCGTGGGTCGGCCCGAGCGTGGCGTCGAGCGCGGCGGTCCTCCAGGTCCTCGCCCTCTCGATGCTGATCCGCGTCGGCCAGGCGACCGGGGCGACCATCCTCAAGGGGGCGGGCGGGCACCGGTACCTGGCGGCGAACAACGCCGCCGTTGCCGCCTGCAACCTGGCCCTGTCGGTCGCGCTCGTGGGGCGGCTCGGGATCCTCGGCGTCGCGCTCGGCACCGCGATCCCCGTGTCGGTCGGCTCCGTCTTCATCGTGCCGCGGGCCTGCCGCCGCCTCGGCGTGCCGGTCCGGCGGTTCTGGCGGGAGGCGATCTGGCCGGTGCTCTGGCCGGCCCTGCCGGCCGCGGTGGCGCTCTGGGTCGGCCGCGAGACGCTCGAGCCGAACCACGTCGTCACCGTGCTCGCCTGCGGCGGCGCGGCGGCGGCGCTCTACCTGGGCCTCGTGTACGGGTTCGGCCTCACGCCGGACGCCAGAGCCACGCTCCAGGCGCGGCTCAGGGCGGCGGTCGCATGATCGGCTGGCGCACGGTCCGGCGCCGCATCGTCGAGGCGCTGCGCGACCTCGACGACGCCTGGCACGCGCGCACGGCCAGGCGGCGCCGCGTCCTCTTCGAGGCGCGCACGCCGGTCAACTTCGCCTGCCTCGCGCCGATCCACGAGCGGCTCGCGGCCGATCCGCGCGTCGAGTGCTGGTACACGGCCACCGAGGGGGACGTGCCGGCCGACCGCCTCTACGCCGCCTTCGGCATCACCGAGCGGGTGGTGCCGCAGGCCAAGGCCGAATGGCTCAAGGTCGACCTCTACCTGAACAGCGACTTCGCCAGGATGGCGCGCCTTCGACGCCGGGCCGCGCACGTCCACTTCTTCCACGGGGTCGCCGGCAAGTACGACCTCGACGGGACGACGACGCCGGTCAGGGACATGAGCCACTTCGACACGCTCGCGCGCTTCGACCGGATCGCCTTCGCCAACGAGGACCGGCTCCGCAAGTGGCGGGCCGTGGGGCTCCTCCGCCCTGACGACCCGAGGCCCGTTCTGATCGGCTACCCGAAGGTGGACGGCCTCGTGACCGGGCGCTGGCCGCGGGCGGCCACGCTCGCGCGCCTGGGGCTCGACCCGACCCGCCCGGTGCTCCTCTACGCGCCGACCTGGTCGGCCGCCGCGTCGCTCCACGTCTTCGGCGGCGAGGCGATCGTGGCGGCGCTCCGGCGGACCGGCCACCAGGTGATCGTCAAGCTGCACGACCGGGCCTACGACCGGCGGGAGCGCTACTCCGCCGGCATCGACTGGGCCTCGCGCCTCAGGCCGCTCGAGGCCGACCCCGCGGTGAAGATCGTGACCTGGCCCGACGCGACGCCGCTGCTCGCCGCGGCCGACCTCTTGGTCTCGGACCACTCGTCGGTCGCGTTCGAGTACCTGCTCGTCGACCGGCCGGTCATCGTCTTCGACCTGCCCGAGCTGATCGTCCGGGCGCGCATCAACGCCGATCAGGTGCGGTGGATACGCCAGGCGGCCGACGTGATCGCGACGCCGGACGAACTCCCCGATGCGGTCCGGCGTGGGCTCGACGCGCCGAAGGCGCGGTCGGCCGAGCGCCGGGTGGTCGCCGAGCGGCTCTTCTACCGTCCCGGGACCGCCACCGACCGCGCCGTGGCCCTCTGCTACGAGCTGATGGGCCTGCCGGTCCCGGAGACAACCGGCGCGCGGCTCCTGGCCGGCGACGACGAGCGGGACGCCGTGGCCCTGGGGAGCCGGCCGTGACGGTCCCCCGCGCCTCCGTCGTCGTCTGCACCTACAACCGCGCCGGCCGGCTCGCCGACGCGCTCGCCTCGATCGATCGGCTCGAGGACCCGGGGGTGCCGTACGAGGTGGTGGTGGTGGACAACGGCTCGACGGACGGCACCCCCGCGCTCCTGCGCGACTGGGTCGCGCGGGCGCATCCGGGCGGCCCGGTGCGCCGGACGCTCCACGAGCCGCGCCCCGGGAAGTCGTTCGCCCTGAACCTGGCCGTCACGTCCACGACGACCGACTGGGTGGCGCTCACCGACGACGACGTCCTCGTGGCGCCCGACTGGCTCGCCGTGGCGGCCAGGAGCCTCGCCGAGCGTCCCGACGTCGACTACCTCGGCGGCAAGGTCCTCCCGCTCTGGGAGACCGAGCCGCCGGCCTGGTTCTCCATGGCGGAGCGCGACCTCTTCGGGACGATCGCCATCCTCGACTACGGCGACGAGGGCTTCGACTTCGACGGGAGGGTGCCGCTCGGCGCCAACATCGTCTACCGCCGCCGCGCCTTCGAGCGGGCCGGCCTCTTCCGGACCGACCTCGGTCGCGACCACTCGACGCTGCGCGGGCAGGAGTTCCCGGAGCACCTCCTGCGGCTCGAGGCGGCGGGGGGACGGGGGCGGTACGTGCCCGACCTCGTGGTGCACCACCACGTCCCGGCCCGGCGGCTCACGAAGCGCTACTACCGCGAGTGGTTCTACTGGAAGGGGATCTCGCGCGCGCTGGTGACCGAGACCGCGCCGATCGACGAGCTCGGCGTCGACTACCGCGCCGTCCCGCGCATCGCCGGCGTGCCGCGCTTCATGCTGCGCCAGGCGGTCGTGACCGCCGTCGACATGGCGGGGCGCAGGCTCCGGGGCGACCTCCCCGGCGCCTTCGTCCGCGAGGCGTGGCTCTGCTACCTCTACGGCTTCGCCCGGCAGTCGTGGCGCATCTGGCGCGAGAACGGGCACCGGAGGCGGAGCGGGTGAGGCGGACCGCGCTCGTGGCGCTCGCCCTCCTCTGGGCCACCCTGTCGTCATCCGGCCGGCCGGCCGGTTCGACCGGGCCGGTCGAGGCGACGCTCGTCCTCGGCACCGCGGCCGACTTCGAGGCGCCGTCGGCCGCCTCGCCGCTCGTCCTCGCCAACGACGGCGAGGGCCGGCACGGCTGGTCGCGGCTCACGACGGGGTACGAGTGCCCCGACCGCGAGGACGGCTGGTACCCCTACGCCGTCGAGGCCGATCTCCCCGAGGGGGGCCGCGGCTGCCTGCGCTGGCGCGCCATCAAGCCGATCTACGTCGCCGAGGTGCGGCTCGCGCCGACGGCCCCCTGGCGCAGCCTCACGATCCGCTACAAGGACAACCTCTTCCCGCCCGGCATCGACCGCTACCGTCCCAAGCCGGCCGTCACGGCGGCGGTCTGGGACGGCACGGCGTTCAGGACGGTCGCCACGCTCGAGTCGCGCCGCGACCATGCCTGGAAGTCGGTCGTCGTGCCGCTCGACCGCGCCAGGCCGACCGAGAAGGGGTACCTCGCGGTGCGGCTCGGCGGCGGCCCCTGGGGACGCAACGAGTTCTACGGCTCCGCCCTGGTGCACCGCCTCGTCGCTTCCACCGCGCCGGCGTCCGCCGTGGAGCCGGAGGCGCCCCGCGCCGGCTTCTGGCCGGACGTGCCCGAGAGGCCGCAGCGCCGCTTCGGCGAGCGAGGGTTCCACCGGCCGGACGGTCGGCCGGCCTTCCCGATCGCCGCGACGATCCCGATGCTCGACTACCATCCCGAGCAGTTCGAGAACCTCGCGTGGGCCGGCTTCAACACCGCCTTCGCCGTGGTGAGCGGGGAGGGGGCCGGCTGGGCGGCCTGGACCAGCCGGCGGAGCGAGCCGACCCGGCGGGGGGACGTCTACCTGGGGCTCCCCGAGAAGCTCGAGGCGTACCGCCGCGCGGGGCTCGACGTGGTCGTCTGGAACCAGACCGACACGCGGCGGTGGTGGGTGCGCCACTGGGGTCGCAAGGGGAAGGGGGGCGTCGACCCCTGGTTCCTCGCCAGACCCTACCGCCGCCTGTACGACGGCACGGCGCAGGGGGTGGTGCGCGTCTGGCGCCAGGCGCTCCGCGACTACGCGCGCCATCCGTCGGTCGTCGGCTGGTACCTCAAGGACGAGTTCGACCACGACGACGACACCTGGGGCAGCCCCGAGGAGACCGTCCGCCAGCTCTACGCCCTCGTCGCGCGCGAGGCGCCGAACCTTTCGACCTTCGTCGGGGCGATGGCCTGGAAGCCGGGGATGCTCGAGGCGGCACGCGACCTCGGCGACATCGTGGCGTTCGACCGCTACCCGTCGGGGGACGAGGGGTCGCCTCGCGGCGAGACCGCCCAGTGGGCCGAGGCGGCACGGCGGGCGGTCGACCCCGGGCAGATGTGGGTCTCCATCGCGGCGCTCTCGCGGGCCTACCGCGAGAAGGACTTCCGCGACCCGGCGAGGTGGGAGCCGATCGAGACCGGCGTGCGCTTCCAGTACTACCTCGCCCTGGTCCACGGCGCGCAGATGGTCTGGACCTTCGGCGACGTGGGGCCGCGAAGCCGCTACGGGGAGCGGGGGCTCGCGTGGTGGACGGCGCTGCGCGAGGCCAACCGCGAGGTGGCCGCGCTCGGCCTGCCGTTCTTGCACGCCGGCGCCGGCCGGACGCTCGGCCGCAGCGTGGCGGCGAGCGAGCCGTCGCGCAACGCGCCCTACCCGCTCGAGCCGTCGGTCGAGGGGGACGGCACGAGCGGCCACCCGCAGGTGTCGACCCTCTACCGGGAGGCGCGCGACGGCACGCGGGTGCTCCTCGCGCTCAACGAGTGGAGCCGGCCGGCGTCGCGGGTACCGCTCCGGATCGAGGGCCTTCGCGCCGGGCAGTGCGTGACGGTGCTCTTCGAGGGGCGGTCGGCCTGCGCGCCGCGGGAGGGGATCCTCGTCGACGACTTCGAGCCGTACGCCCGCCACGTCTACCTGGTTCGCCCCGCCCGGGCGTCCGGAAAAGGCGCCCCCGGGCGGTGAGGCCGGCCGCCGAGGTCCCCTGGGCCGGCCCCGGCGCGTCGCCGCGAGGCCGCCAGGGTCGCGCGGAACCGCCGCGATCCGCTTGCCCGTCTAGTAAGCAAGCGGCTGCCAGGACACTAGGCATTTCGGGGAGTTAGGCGACCTCATGTCTTGACCCGTGATGAGCAGCGTGGTACGGTCGCCCGGCTTCCGGTAACCGGGACACACCGCGGTCGGTGTGGTCCGTCGGTTCCCTTCGAGATCCGCGTCATGTCGTCCGCAGACCTGGTCGCCCGACTCCTCAGCGTGGCCCGCAGCGGGGCGATCGTCGTCGACGCTGCCGGGCACGTGACCCTGCTCAACGACGCCGCCCGGGAACTCCTCGGCCTCGCGCCCGGTGACCACACGGGCCGTCCCCTTGCGGCGGTCCTGGAACCGTGCCCCTCGCTCGCGCGGCTGCTCGACGAGGCGCTCGCGGCGGCGGCCGAGGGCGGGTCGACGGCCGACAAGGCCGAGGCGGCGGTGGTGGTGGGGGGACGGGAACGGGCGGTCGGGTTCACCGTCCACGCCGCGCGCGACGACCAGGGGCGCCTGCTCGGGGCGCTCGTCCTCCTCAGGGCGCTCTCGCAGATCGAGACGAGCATCGAGATGACGCTCGCTCGCGAGCGCCTGGCGGCCGTCGGCGCCATGGCGGCCACGATCGCCCACGAGATGCGCAATCCGCTGGCCGGCATCCGGCTGTCGGCGACCATGCTCAGGCGGCGCATCGAGGCCTCGCCCCAGGAGGCGGACCTGATCGACGCCATCATCGCCGAGGTGCGCAAGCTCGAGGAGACGGTCAACCGTTGCCTCACGTACCTGCGCCCCCTCGCCCTCGACCTCGGCGAGGTCTCGGTCAACGACACCGTGCGCGAGGCGCTGGCGCTCGCCGAGGCGGCGCTCGCCTCCGCCGCCGCGCCGATCGAGGTTCGGCTCGACCTGGCCGAGGGGCTCCCGCCGGTGACCGGCGACGCGAACCGGTTGCGCGAGGCGGTCTGCAACCTCGTGACGAACGCGATCGAGGCGATGCGCGACCGCGGCGGGACCCTGACGCTGGCGACCGGCTCCTCGCCGGGGCCGGGCGTGACGATCACCGTCGGCGACACCGGCCCCGGCATCGCTCCGGACATCATGGACTCCATCTTCTACCCGTTCTTCACGACGAAACCCGAAGGCTCCGGCGTCGGGCTCGCCACCGTGCAGAAGATCGTCACGGGCCACCGCGGCGGCATCGAGGTCTCGAGCGAGCCTGGCCGAGGCGCCACCTTCCGCATTCTCCTGCCGGCCGCGCGAGGCGCATCCGGCCACACCAACCCCGATCCGCGACGGAGGCTGGCGTCGTGAGCCGGATCCTGCTCGTCGAGGACGACAGCGCCGTCCGCCGCTCGATCGCCCTCTGCTTCCGGGACGGCGGGCACGAGGTCGTCGAGGCGCTCGACGGTGCCGAGGCGATCGAGCGGCTGCAGACCGAGATCTTCGACCTCGTCCTCACCGACTCGAAGATGCCGAAGCAGGGGGGCCACGACGTCCTCCGCTTCGCCAAGATGGTGAACGAGTCGACCGCCGTCATCGTCATGACGGC
The DNA here is from genome assembly GCA_036562265.1 of Thermodesulfobacteriota bacterium. GTDB lineage: Bacteria > DASVDK01 > DASVDK01 > DASVDK01 > DASVDK01 > DASVDK01. The sequence goes on from DATCKS010000522.1 coordinate 23,314, forward strand.
CTACCCGTCGGTCGAAACCGCCGTCGAGGCGATGAAGCTCGGGGCCGACGACTACGTCCAGAAGCCGTTCGAGCTGACGGAGCTGGAACTCAAGGTCGCCAAGGCGCTCGAGCACCGGCGCCTCATCCACGAGAACGCCTACCTCAAGCACGAGCGCGGCCTGGTCTACGACTTCGCGAACCTGGTGGGGGAGAGCCCCGCCATCGTGCAGGTCCTCGACGTCGTGCGAAAGGTCGCCGCGTCGAACACGACGGTCCTCATCACGGGCGAGACCGGCACCGGCAAGGAGCTGATCGCCGGGGCGATCCACTACAACAGCCCCAGGCGCTCGAAGAGCTTCATCAAGGTCAACTGCGCCGCGCTCCAGGAGAACCTCCTCGAGAGCGAACTCTTCGGCCACGAGAAGGGCGCCTTCACCGGCGCGGACCGGCAGCGGATCGGTCGGTTCGAGCAGGCGTCCGGGGGGACCCTCTTCCTCGACGAGATCGGGGACATGAGCCCCTCGACGCAGGCCAAGGTGCTCAGGGTCCTCCAGGAGCAGGAGTTCGAGCGGCTCGGCGGCACCAAGACCATCAAGGTGGACGTGCGCATCCTCGCGGCGACGAACAAGGACCTCGCCGCGGCGGTGCAGGCCGGGGAGTTCCGCGAGGACCTCTACTACCGGCTCAACGTCGTCTCGGTGCGGATGCCGCCCCTTCGGGAGCGCAAGGCCGACATCCTCCCGCTGGCCAAGTACTTCGTGCGCCAGTTCGCCGGCGACCTGAAGAAGCGGGTCACCGGCTTCGACCCGGCCGGCATCAAGGTGCTCCACCGCTACAGCTGGCCCGGGAACATCCGCGAGCTCAAGAACGCCATCGAGCGCGCGGTCCTCATGGCGGACGGCCCCCTGATCCGGGCCGAGGACCTCGCCCTCGGCGAGCACTCCGCGCAGCGTCCGATCGCCAGCGGCGGGCAGCGCGGCCAGCCGGTCGTCCGGATCCCACCCGAGGGGGTCAGGCTCGAGGACGTCGAGCGCGAACTCATCGTCGAGGCGCTCAGGATGACGAGCTGGGTCCAGAAGGACGCCGCCGAGCTGCTCGGCATCTCCCGGCGTGTCATCAACTACAAGATCAAGACGTACGGGATCACCAACCCCCGCTGGAGCCGCAACCGGTCCCGGCCCGAGCCGGGCTCGTCGCGCGAGGGCGTCCGGGCGGTGGGCGACCCCTCCTGATTCGGTTCCGTTCACCCCGTCACGGTATTGTCACCGCGCCTTCCGCCATCGGGCCGTAACTCCTACGTTCCCAGCTCCCTGACCCCGCACCGTTAGCCCGGGCGCCCGTGCGTGCGCTCACGCGGCCTCCAAGGAGGCATAGCGCCTGCTTCGTATGCCGCTCGGTTGCCAACCTGGGCATAGCTTTGCCGATCAGCGAGGGAGGGGTGGCATGCAGAGACGACGACGGCTCGGAGCGACCGCGGTGGCGGCGTTGTGGCTCCTCGCGACGGCGTGCGGCGCCGCCGTCTCACCCGACCAGCTCTCCGGAGGAGCCGGGCCGGGTGCGGGCGCGGGCGACGGCACGACCCCGGGAGACCAGCCGGGCACCGGTGAGCCCGGAGGCGCGCCGGGGACCGGTGATCCGGGAGGCGAACCGGGCAGCGGCGGCCCCATCGGCGGGCCGCTCGGGTGGCCCGACGCCCCGCTCGGCGACCGTGCCGTCTCGCGCACGCTCGGCGACGCGAACGACAAGGGGAGCGGGCCGATCCAGATCGTCTCCGGCGACCAGGACGGGGCGTACGCGTGGAACGGGCCGGCCGGCTACGAGCGGCCGGGTGATCCGGAGGGCTTCTGGCCGTACGCCTCGGCGGACGAACTGCCCGACGGCGGCAGCGGCTTCGTGCGCTGGCGCGCCATCGTGCCGACCTACCCGGCCGACATCTACGTCCCGGGCACCAGCACGCACGTCGCCTTCGAGTACAAGGACAACCTCTTCTCGCCGAAGCTCGATCCCTATCGGCCCAAGGGGAACGGGCCGAGCGTGAAGATCGGATCGGTCCTGCTCGGGGAGCTCGAGGCGAAGCGCGACCACCGCTGGAAGCGGGTCGTGCTGGCGATTCCGGCCAACGCCCCGCGCGAGGCGGACGGCCGCTACCGGATCCGCATCGGCGGCGGCACCTACGGGTGGAACGAGTTCTACGGGTCGATGCTCGTCCACCGCATCATCGCGGCCGAGGGGCCGATCCCGAGCCGCGCGCCGGTGGCCGGCTTCTGGCCGGCGACGACCCCCATCATGGCCGACGGCAAGCTCTACGACCGGCAGGGCCGCCCGTACGTGCCGATCATCGTGAACATGCCCTCGGCCGTCAACGACGCGAACCAGTACAAGGCGGCCAACATGATGGGCGCCAACACGAACATCGCCGTCGGCTACGCCGAGGGCAACGGCCGCCGCTGGTGGGCGGAGGGGCACTGGACCTGGATCGACGGCGCCGGCCGGCCGCAGGAGCAGATGGGCATCACGACGCTCATGGAGACCTCGGTGCGCGAGGGGCTCTTCACGTCGCCCATCGCGTTCCAGGACACGTGGCAGGCGTACATCAAGATGATGGGCAAGACGATGACCTACGGCGGTCCCGGCTACCAGGAGCTCTACGACGGGACCTGGCGAGGCGTGACGAAGGTCTTCGAGCGGGCCATGACGAACCTCGTCAAGTCGAACCCCCACGTGCCCTTCATCTACCTCAAGGACGAGTGGGACCACGAGGACCAGTACTGGGGGAGCCTCGAGGAGCAGGTCCTCGAGCTTCGCGCGATCGCCAACCGCGTGGCGCCCGGGGTGCCGACGACGGTGGCGACGATGGGCTGGAAGCCGCTCATGCACCGGGCCGGGTTCGAGCTGGCCGACTTCCAGATGAGCGACACCTACCCGACCTACGACAAGCTCCAGACCATCGCCCTCTTCGCCGAGTCGATGCGGCGGCAGGCCGGCAGCCGGGCCTTCTTCAACATCGTGGCGCTCAGCCGCGCCTACGAGGGACGCACGACACCGGACAAGTGGCTCGGCGTCAACTACCACCGCCCGGCGCTCTACATGAACCTGGTCCACGGCGGGCGGGGGATCTGGTTCTGGGGATCGCCGGCCGGGATGAACGACCCGCAGGCCGCCGACTACTACCGGTCGTTCAAGCCGCTCACCGACGAGATCCGGGCGCTGGCCGACGTGATCCACGGCTCGGCCAAGGAGCTCGGGCGGACCGTCGCCACCGCGAAGGTGGGCGACACGATGTACCCCGAGAAGTACCGGAAGGAGGGGGACGGCACGAGCGACACCGACGGCGTCGCGACCGCGTACCGGCAGTCGGCCTCCCGCAAGGTGCTCCTCACGGTCAACGAGTGGAACCAGCCGCTCACGGCGCGGCTTCGCGTCTCGTCGATCCGCGCGGGCGACCGGATCCGCGTCCTCTTCGAGGACCGGGTGGTCATAGCCGACCAGGACGGGTCGTTCACCGACTCGTACGCGCCCTACGAGCGGCACGTGTACGAGATCCCGCGGTGATCGCCGCGCATCTCCTCGCCGTCCTCGCCGCCGCCGTGCTCGCCGCGCCGGCGGCGGGGACGGCCTTCGAGGGGCCGCGGCTCGTCGGCACCTGGCTCGTGCCGGGGCAGGCCGGCTCGGCCGTCTTCGAGGACGCCTCGGGCCGGCAGGTCGCCAGGCGGGTGGGGGACCTCGTGGCGCCGGGCCTGCGTCTCGCGGCGGTGCGGCGGGGCGCGGTGGACCTCGTCGACGACGCGGGGCGTCGTCTCACCCTGCGCACCGGCCGCGGCGGCGGCCGCGTGCCCGAGCCGGTCGACGGCGTGCGTCTCGCACGGGCCGCGCCGGTCGACGCCGGGCGCCTCGCGCACGCCGGGCCGGTCGATAGGGACGGCCACCCGCTGCACGTGCGGCACGGGTCGCGGCTCGCGCGCGCGCACGAGGAGGGGCGGTTCGCGGGGCTCAGGCTCGTCGGCGGGCCGCCCGACACGCCGCTCGTGCGGGCGGGGCTTCGGCCGGGTGACCTCATCGTCGCGGTCGACGGCCGCGAGCTCGACGGCGACGATCCGCAACTGGTTCCCTCGCTCCTCGAGGCGCTCGACGCCGCCGACGCCGAGTCGCCGCTCCTCGTCGAGGCGCGGCGCGGCGACGAGGTGATCCGCGTGGCCGTCGGCGAGCCCTGACGCCGCAGCCCGTCCGGCTTGGCATGTGCCTTGCTGGACGCGGACGGCGTGAGCGCCGTTCCCCGCGAAGCGAGCCCCGGCAGCCCCCCTCGGCCTCGGCGCCCGGTCACGATCCTCCACATGATGGAGACGCCCGACCCGGGCGGGGCCGAGCGGATGCTGCTCGTGCTCCTCGATCGTCTCGATCCCGCGCGTTACCGCTCGTGCGTCCTCACCTGGCGCGAGGGGTGGCTCAACGAGGAGGTGCGCCGGCGCGGGATCCCGACGGCGAGCCTGCCGCTCGCCCGCCCCATCGATCCGACCTGGCCCGCACGGCTCCTCCCGCGGCTGGCGGAGTGGCAGGTGGATCTCCTCCATGCCCACGAGTTCGCCATGAATACCTACGGCGCGATCGCCGCCAGGCTGGCGCGCAAGCCGATGGTCGCCACGGTTCACGGCAAACAGTACTACGGCGAGCGCTTCCATCGTCGACTGGCCTACCGGTTCGTCGGCAAGGCCGCCTTCCGCATGGTCGCCGTCTCCCGCGACATCGCCCGCGACCTCACCGAGCGGGTGGGGGTCCGACCGGACGGGCTCGTCACCATCTACAACGGCGTCGACCTCGCCGCCGTGCGCCGGCCGGGCGAGGGGCGACGGTTGCGGCGGGAGCTGGGCCTCGCCGAGGGGGCGCCGGTCGTCGGCGCCATCGGCAACCTCCTGCCGGTCAAGGGGCACATCTTCCTCGTCCAGGCGGCCGCGCGCCTGGTGCGCGACTGGCCCGACCTGACCGTGCTCCTCTGCGGCCGGCCGGTCCTCGGCCCCGACCTCGAGCGCCAGGCCGAGCGGCTCGGCCTGGCCGGGCGCGTCCGCGTCCTCGGGTTCCGCGACGACGTCGGCGCCCTCCTCGACGCCTTCGACGTCTTCGTCCTGCCCTCGCTCTCCGAGGGGCTCTCGCTCGCCCTCCTCGAGGCGATGGCGGCCGGCACGCCGGTCGTCGCCACCGCCGTCGGCGGCACCCCCGAGCTGGTCCGCGACGGCGAAACCGGCCTCCTCGTGCCGCCCGGCGACGCCGCCGCGCTCGCGGCCGCGATCGGGCGGCTCCTCGCCGACCGGACGCTGGCGCAACGGCTGGCCGCGAGCGCGCGGGCCCACGTGGAGTCGAGCTTCGGCGCCGACGCCATGGCGGCCCGGTACGACGCGCTCTACGCGGAGATGATCGGCGCGAGGCGATGAGGATCGTGCACGTCGCCTCGGGCGACCTCTGGGCCGGCGCGGAGGTCCAGGTCTTCACCCTCCTCGAGTTCCTCAGGCGCGACCCCGCGCTCGACGTGCACGCCGTCGTGCTGAACGACCGGGAACTCGCGCAAAGGCTGCGCGAGGCGGACGTGCCGGTGACGGTGGTCGACGAGACGCGGCTCACCGCGGTCGCCATCCTCGGCCGGCTCGTCCGGATCCTGCGGCGACTCCGTCCCGACGTCGTCCACACCCACCGCTACAAGGAGAACATCCTCGGGGGGCTCGCGGCCGCCGCCGCCGGCGTGCCGGCCAGCGTGTGCACCGTGCACGGTCTCACGGAGCGCTACACCGGCTTCGCCCGGCTCAAGATGGGCCTCTACACGGCGCTCGACCACGCGGTCATCCGCGGCCGCCGCCAGACGGTCGTGGCGGTGTCGGCGGACATGGCCCGGCGCCTCGCGCCGCGCCTCGGGCCGGCGATCTGCCTCATCCCGAACGGGATCCGACTGCCCGAGGACGCGCCGTCCGATCGGCCGAGCTGGCCCGTCGGGGCGCCGGGCGGCGTCGTGCTCGGCACGGCGGCGCGGCTCGTCCCGGTCAAGGGGCTCGACGTCCTGCTCGAGGCGCTGCGCCTCGTGTCCGGCGCCGTCGGCGACGTCCGCCTGCTCGTCGTCGGCGACGGCCCCCTCCGCCCGGCGCTCGAGGCGCGCGCGGCCGCCCTCGGCCTCGCGGATCGGACCTGGTTCGTCGGCCACCGGACCGACGTGCCGCGCTGGCTCGCCGCCATGGACGTCTTCGTCCTGCCGTCGTTCGCCGAGGGGCTTCCGATGTCGCTCCTCGAGGCGATGGCCGCGGGACGGCCGATCGTGGCGAGCCGGGTCGGCGGCGTGCCGGAGGTCGTGCGCGACGGCGTCGAGGGGCGTCTCGTGCCGCCCGGGGACCCACGCGCGCTCGCCGAGGCCTGCCTGGCGCTCGCGACCGACCCCGACGCCCGGGCGGCGCTCGGCGCGGCGGCGCGGCGGCGCGTCGCCGAGGCCTTCACGATCGACGCGACCGGCCCGCGCTACGTCGCCCTCTATCGCCGGCTCGCGTCGACGAGGGCGGCGGCGTGAGCCGGCGCCTGCGGATCCTCTGGCTGTCGCACATGCTGCCGCACCCGCCGGTGAGCGGCGCCCTCCAGCGGGCGTTCCACCTCCTCGCCGGCGCGGCGGCGGCGCACGACGTCACCCTCGTGAGCTTCACCCAGCGGTCCCTCCTGCGGACGCGGGAGGAGGTGGCGGCGGCCGTACGGGCGCTCGAACCGCGCTGCCGCGAGGTCGTCGTCTGCGACGTGCCGTCCGACCGGTCGCGCGCTGCCCGCGCGGCGGCGCTCCTCGCGGCCGGGCTCTCGACACGGCCGTTCATGGCGCGCCGCTTCGCCTCCCGTGCCTTCACCGCGGAAGTCGCCCGCGTCGCGGCGGCGACCCGGTTCGACCTGGTCCACGTCGACACGATCGGGCTCGCCCCGTACGCGGACCTCGTGCCGGGCGTCCCGTTCGCCCTCGACCACCACAACGTCGAGTCGCACCTCGCCGGCCGCCGGGCCGCGGCGACCCGCCCGGGTCCGGCCCGGCTCTACCTCGCGGCCGAGGCAGCCAAGCTCGCCGCGCTCGAGCGGCGCTACGCGCGGGCCGCCGCCGTGAACCTCGTCTGCTCGGCGCTCGACGCCGAACGGCTGTCGGCCGTCGCGCCCGGCGCCCGGACGGCGGTCGTGCCCAACGGGACCGACCCCGCGCGACTCGGCCGCCCGCGCCGCGCGCCCGAACCGGGCCACCTCCTCTTCGTCGGCGGGCTCTCGTGGTTCCCCAACGCGAACGGCCTGCGCTGGTTCCTGCGGGAGGTCTGGCCGGTCGTGCGCGCGTCGCGCGGCGATGCGCGCCTCACGGTCGTCGGCGCCGACCCGCCGCCGGACCTGCGTCGGGCGGCGTCGGCCGACTCCCGGATCGTCCTGGCCGGTCGGGTCGAGGACGTCGCGCCCGCCTTCGCGCGCGCCGCCGCCTTCGTCTGTCCCATCCTCGACGGCGGCGGCACGCGGCTCAAGGTGCTCGACGCCCTGGCGGCGAGGACGCCGGTCGTCTCCACGACGCTCGGCTGCGAGGGACTCGACCTCGAGCCCGAGCGCCACTACCTCGCCGCCGACGACGCCGCGACGTTCGCCCGGCAGACGCTGCGGCTCCTCGCCGACCCCGGCCTTGCCGACGCGCTCGCCGAGGCCGGCCGCCGCGTCGTCGTCGACCGTTTCGCCTGGCCGCGCATCATCCCGCGTCAGCTCGACGCCTACGAGGCCGCCGTCGCACACCCCCGGGGTCAGGCCTTTCCATTTTCCATGGGGTCAGGCCTTTCCATTTTCCACACCGGGGAGCGTTGAGCCCAGGTCCGGTCAGAAGCTCCAGGTGAGGTCGAGGCGGACCTCGGGGCCGCCTCGGGTGGTGGACTGGCCGCCGGTGAACGCGAGGATCAGGCGATCGGAGAGGGGGCGGCGGACGGTCATCTCGATCCGCTCGGTGAAGGGCCGGTAGGCGAGGCGCCAGTCGAGGACGCCCCGCACGAGGTGGAGCCCCGGAGCGAGATCGAAGCCCTCGCCGACGGCGTTGACGCGAAGCCGCAGCGAGAACCGGTCGTCGACCTCCGGCCCGTCGCGCGGCATCCCGGCCGCGAGCGTCTCGCCTGCCGCGTCGGGGTCGTCGCCCGCGATCTTCAGGGTGGCGTGCCGGCGGTAGCGGGCCTCGAGACGACGCAGGAGCGGGACCTGCTCGATCACCTCGTCGGCCAGCTCGTCGCCGAGCCGGTCGAGGTAGGCGCGCGCCACGCGCGCCCGCGAGTCGTCGAGCCGTTCCCGTCCGACCCGGTCGGCGGCCGCCGACATCGCCGCCGCGGCGCCCGGGCTCTGGAACCGGCTGCGATAGTCGAGCTCGACGGCGAGATCGACCCGCGGTCCCGGGACGAAGACGTCGGCCAGCGCCGCGAGCAGCGGGGAGGGGACGAGACAGATCGCTCCGGCGGAGAGGACTCCCATCGCCGCCCATCGCGCACGCGCCACGGCATGCTCCGTCGACCCTCCCGGGAAGACGTGACGAACGGAGGCTATGCAGCCGGCATGCCCGACCCGCGCCGGATGATGCGGCCGAGGGCTGCGACCACGCGGTAGTCGAACTCGGAACCGGCGCGCCGCGTAAGCTCGGCGAGCGCCTCCTCCTGCGAGAGCGCCGGGCGGTAGGGGCGCGGCGACGTCATGGCGTCGAACGCGTCGGCGACCGACAGGATGCGGGTCGGGAGCGGGATCTGCGCGCCGGCGAGCCCCTCGGGATAGCCGCTGCCGTCGAGCCGCTCGTGGTGCGAGAGGACCATCGCGCGCTCGGCCTCGAAACCGGGGACCGCCTCGAGGATCTTGGCGCCGAGCGTCGCGTGCGTGCGCGCCAGACGGGTCTCGGCCTCGGTGAGCGGGCCGGCCTTGCGGAAGAGATCGCCGGTGATCGCGAGGCGGCCGATGTCGTGCAGCCGCCCCGCCACCCGCAGGCGCGCGAGCTGCGGTTCCGGCAGGAGCAGCTCGCGGCCGATGGCGCACGCGAGGTCGGCCACGCGCCGGCCGTGGCCGTGGAAGCCGCTGCGCGCGTCCACCATGACGGCGATCGCCGAGGCCGCGAGTTCGAGAAAGCGCCGCTGCTCGCGCTCGAGGCCGACCCCCTCGCGCACGAAGTCCGCGATCGGCTCGGCCAGGGCGAGGACCACGTCGAGGTCGGCCTCCGTGAAGGCCTCGCGGCGTCGCGGGTTGGCCACGTGGAGCGTGCCGATCACCTCGTCGCCGGCGACGAGCGGCACGGCGAGACAGGAGCGGCTCGTGTAGTCGCCCGACCCGTTGGGCCGAAGCCCCGGCACCGTGGCCGCCAGCGCCGTGATGTCCGGCGTGGCGAAGGCGCGCCGCGTGGCGGCGACGACCCCGGCCACCCCCTCGCCGAGCCGCACGCGAAACGTGGCCAGCACGGCCGGCGAGGCGCTCTGGCCGTGGGCGCTCTTGACGACCAGCTCTCCACGCTCGCGGTCGAGCACCATGAGCGAGGCCCGGCCGCCGCCGACGGCCTCCATCGCCATGCGGGAGAGGAGGTCGAGGAGCTGGCCGACGGTCGCGAAGGAGTTCACCGCCCGCATGACGAGGTCGTAGTCGATCGTGCCGGAGGCGTCGGCCGCGGGCACGTCCTCGGGCGGAAGCTCGGCCGCCTGGACCACGCGGTTGCGGCCGAGCGCCTTCGCCCGGTAGAGCGCCAGGTCGGCCGCGCGCACCAGGTCGGCCGGTTCGCGCGCGTCGCCCGGCGCCGTGGCGGTGCCGATGGAGATCGTGAGCCGCACGTCGGGCTCGGGCCCCGACCCGGGGAACCGGTGCCGCTCGACCGCCTCCGCCACGCGGCGGGCGAAGGTGAGGGCGCCGACCTCGTCGGTCTCGGGGAGGATCACCGCGAACTCCTCCCCCCCGAAGCGGCACGCGGTGTCGCCGCGCCGCGTCGCGTGGCCGAGGATGCGGGCCACGTCGCGCAGCGCCTGGTCGCCCGCGGCGTGGCCGTAGCGGTCGTTGTAGGCCTTGAAGTGGTCGACGTCCGCCATGAGGAGCGACAGCGGGCGCCTGGCGCGGAGCCCCCGCGTCAGCTCGCGGGCAAGCGTCTCGTCGAAATACCGCCGGTTGTAGAGACCGGTGACCGGATCGGTGGTCGCCAGGCGGGCGAGGAGCGCGCGGTCCTGGTGGCGGTGGAGGATCGCCTCGGCCTGGACCGCGAGGATCATGAGGAACCGGGCGTCCTCCGTCGAGAAGGCGCCGCGCCGCCGGGCGAACAGCTCGAGCGCGCCGCGCGGCTGCCCCGCCACGAAGAGCGGGACCGAGAGGGCGGAGCCGGCCTCGAGGGGGCCGAGGACCGCCGCGGCTTCCGGATCGTCCGGCGACGGCAGCAGCATCGGCTGGCCGAGTCCGAGCGTCCACTCGGTGAGGCGCGTCCCCTCCGCGAGGGCGTCGTCGAGCGGGGCCTCGATGCCGCGGGTGACCGCGAGCGTGAGCCGCTCGCGGTCCTCGTCCCAGAGGTAGAGGAGCGCTCGGTCGAAGCGCACCATCTCGGCGGCCTGATCGACGAGCACGTTCAGCGCCACGCCGAGGTCCATCTGCAGCGCGCCGAGGAGGCTCGCCCGGAGGAGGACGTTGACGTGCGCCACCCGCCGCCTGATGGCCTGGGGCGTCAGCTCGGGCGCCAGCGCCTGGGCGAAGCGTCGCCCGGCGTCCAGTCGGCCTGCCGCGCTACGCGGGCGCACGTCCATGGACATGACGCACCGCATGCCGAGCAAGCGGTGTGCCAGAGGCAGACCGGTCGTACCCGCCGCTGCTCGATTGACACGCGCCGAGCAGGCACCAATAATCCCCGGAGGCGCTTGCTCGGGTCTTCGGCCCGAGTGGGGAGAATCGGGTGCGTCGGCCGGAGCGCCGCGGAAGGGAGACATCCATGGCGAAGACCCTCGTCACCGGCGGCGCCGGCTTCATCGGGTCGCACCTGGTCGAGGCGCTCCTGGCGGCCGGACACGAGGTGATCGTCGTCGACAACCTGTCGACCGGCACCCTCGACAACCTCCGGTCCGTCCGCGGCGCCATCCGGTTCGTCGAGGGCGACGTCCGGGACCAGGCGATGCTGCGCCCGCTCCTCGCCGGCGTGTCGTGGGTCTTCCACCTGGCCGCTCTCGCCTCGGTCCCCCGCTCGGTGGCCGACCCGTTCTCGAGCCACGACCACAACGCCACCGGCACGCTCGCCGCGCTCCTCGCCGCGCGCGACGCGGGCGTCGCCCGATTCGTCTACTCGGCCTCCTCGTCGGCCTACGGCGATACCGAGACGCTGCCCAAGGTGGAGACGATGCCGGCCCGTCCGAGGTCACCCTACGCCATCGGCAAGTACGTGGGCGAGCTCTACGCCGAGACGTTCCACCGCCTCTACGGGCTCGAAACGGTCTCGCTCCGATACTTCAACATCTTCGGCCCGCGCCAGACGCCCGACTCCCCGTACGCGGCCGTCATCCCGAAGTTCGTGACGGCGCTGCTCCGCGGCGAGCCGCCCGTCGTCCACGGCGACGGCCGGCAGACGCGGGACTTCACGTTCGTGGCCAACGCGGTCGCCGCCAACCTGCAGGCGGCCGCGGCGCCGGCCGAGCGGGTGGCGGGACGGGTCTTCAACGTCGGCTGCGGCGCGCGGACGAGCCTCCTCGACCTCCTCGACGAGCTCGGCTCGCTCACCGGGACCCGCATCGCGCCGCGCCACGTCGAGCCGCGCGCCGGCGACGTGCGCGACTCGCAGGCCGACATCGAGGCCGCGCGCCTGGCCTTCGGCTACGAGCCGTCGGTCGGCCTGCGGGACGGCCTCGCCCGCACGGTCGAGTGGTACCGGGAGACCGCGAGGGCGGGAACCCGATGAGCGGGGGGCTCATCGCCGGCCGCCGCGTCGCGGTGGTCGGGCTCGGCTACGTCGGCCTGCCGCTCGCCGTCGCCTTCGGGCGCAAGGGGCGGGTCATCGGCTTCGACATCGCGGCCGAGAAGGTGGCCCGGCTCGCCCGGGGCGAGGACCCGACCGGCGCCGTCACTCCCGACGACCTCGCCCGCGCGGAGGTCGAGTACACGACCGATCCGGCCCGGCTCGCCGAGGCCGACTTCGTCATCGTGGCGGTTCCCACGCCGGTCGACGAAGCCAAGCGACCCGACCTGCGGGCGCTCGCGTCCGCCTCGCGCCTCGTGGGGGAGCAGCTTCGCCGGGGCGACATCGTCGTCTACGAGTCGACCGTCTATCCCGGCTGCACCCGTGAGGTCTGCGTCCCGCTCCTCGAGCGCGCCTCGGGCCTCGAAGCCGGGCGCGACTTCACCTACGGTTACTCGCCCGAACGGATCAACCCGGGCGACA